>VFJU01000353.1 GCA_009885905.1 Verrucomicrobiota bacterium | reverse complement strand
TCACCCCGAAATCCACGACAAAATACCCCTTTAATTTCTGACGGATCTCCGACAAAGGGCAGTGTCACGGGGCACGATCCTGCAAAACAGACAAAACAACAAACCGCACAAATGCCCATGAATTCAACGATTGCCGCACAGACGGCCCTAGAATCAATAGATGGCGGAGCTATCAGGAACACCCAGATTAACTCATTCATTACCAAACATATTGGCACATTTGAAAGTGCTGCTAGAAGCCATTTCCAACACCGACTCATGCATTCCGTTGACATCACCGCTCTTGGAAATGGAAACCAAGAAACGTCGACAACCCAAGGGCACCGTGATCATCGGCAAGGGTGCGGCCACCGTGAAAATCTATCCATTCATCCGCAAAAACGGTTACAAGCAGAACAACGTCTCTAGGGTCAGTCCCCGCAGTGGCACATTTTTTCAAGTTCATTGAGTTTTTTACGTAATTTTTTATCTCTCTTCACGATGCCTACTTGCCGACTCACCGCGCCAGGGTGACCCATTTGCAGCCTCTTGGCAATCCATTCGGTGCTTGCCGCTGTGGTCCGCAAGCCTTCGACGAGCCGGGTTGATTCGAAGCCGACACCGTCTCACATGGTACACATTTTGTCTGGGATTTTGAAATGATTGAATGATTGTTTCTGTCTCTTATGATTCACGGTCTCAAACACGGTTTTCCCGCCGTCACCACGGGCCATGATATGGTAAACCGCGCCCGGATATTGAAAACGTCGTTGTCTTGCCATGCCCCAACACAACCCCATTCTGTTCGAACGTAAATATTTTTGTGTCACTGCGGGGACTGACCCCATAGACAAGTTGACCCATGGATGCCATTCACCCTAACTGAATCTCCGCGCCGGCCTCCAGCGAGACTCTTGGCAGAAACATCCGCAAACCCTTCGGAACCACGCGAAGGAAGCCATATCTGGCGTAGTATCCGACAATTTCCTCATTAGCGGCATCCACCACCAAGCCAACTCCGCCGGTGCGCATGATCGTCTCTCGTGCCAATTGGCGGGCGGAGGCCACCAGCATGGAACCTATTCCTTTGCCATGGGAGGCTTGCGCAACGGCCAGACGCCCCAACAGCACTGAGGAAACCGCCTGCCTTGGCAGGCCTTTGGGAGCTTCCGACCATTCCCTCGCCTCAACGGTGATGTTGGACAGAGTGAAGTATCCAAGCACGGCTTTCGGTGTCATGGCCTCGGCTTCGACCAACACCCGGGTGACACTCACCCCCTTCTCCATGTGACCCCGAGCTATCTCCCGCAGGTAGTGGTCCACGGAATCGAGACCGCTGACGAAACCCGCCCGGTCGTGAGACCCGTCCAGAAGCTCAAGAACGTATGACGACATGGCGTGCGGCGAGTTTCACGGCATGGAGCATCCTTTGGTTCGGCTTGGGCGGTTTAGCAATCATCGCAGCCAGATTGGCGGCCTCTTCCCGGGTCAGTTGCCAGTAGGATTCCGCTTCGATGACGCGATCCGCTCTTTCCGCCACCGCTTCCTGGATGAACGCCGCAACAGCCACCCCGCGCAAAGACGCAGCATACTCGATCTTTTCCGCCAGTCCCGTCGGGAAACGAGCGTTGATGCGCTTCGTCGCCGCTCCCGTCGGGCGCCCCAGCTTGCCGGCGCTTGGCTTTGATTTGGTTTTCATGTGCGGAATGTAAGGCGCGGTGGCCGTGTCGTGCAACTCATTTCTCAGTGCCATCCAGACACCGATATCCAAATTGATCTTGCTCGAAATGAACGCTCCATCTCTAGGGTCAGTAGTATCAGATCAAAACAAGGTGTTTTTTTGATTTTTTCTGTAGGCTGGATTTGGGCGTGAGGAGTCTTGCCAGATCGGGAGTTTCGATTTGGCCAGGCTGATTCTGGACATCTTGGAATGTTGACTTCCGGGACGGAAGGTGGAGACAGGTGCGGGTGGTGGCAGCCACCGGTTGCCGATCGTTTTTCAGACCGGCTTCGCCCCCTTTGCCTGGCGGACTGGTGTGACGTGCCCTCGACTTTTTGCCGGGGCGGAGTATCTTCGAGCCATGGTCCGGCCCGGGGTTGTTCTCCCCAGGTCGGATCGGGGGCGACCGGTGTCTTGGCTTACTGACCCAAGCCGTCGCGTTTCCACGCGGCATCCTCGCATGAGCCATCCGGTCGCCCCGTCTCCGTTTTGCTAGTCCCGTTTGCGGTTCATTTCGTTTGAGGTCGCGGGTTGGTGGGAAGATGGTTCATTGGCGCTCGGGGAGGTCGATCCCATGAAGTTCGAGCATGACCTTGCGCCAGAAGCCGAGGGGGTGGGCTTCGTCGAGAATGAGGTCGAGGCCGCCGCTAACGGTGCGCCATTTGCGTAGGAGGGTGGCCCAAGTGGCTTGAGCGGCACCGGCGATTTGATCAGGCGTGGCCTGGCGTATGCGGGCTTGGGGAGCGAGGTAAGGGTGCTCGTTTTTGACAAGGGTGCTGACTAACCGAAGGTGGTGGCGAGCGGCGGCGAAGATACCGTGTTGGCCGTTGGCGTTCCAGCGGGTGATGCGATCCTTGAGCTCGGGTGGGCCGTAAAGGTGGATTTTCTGGGCGCTCTGGACGGTCCAGTCTTTGAG
>VFJU01000269.1 GCA_009885905.1 Verrucomicrobiota bacterium | reverse complement strand
TAGGTGCTGATGCATTCGAAATCCACCTGTCCGGCGAAATAGCGCATCAGGGTTTCGCGCAACTGAGTGTCGTCTTCGACGATAGAGACTTTGATCACATTGGTAGTTGGTTTTAAATGGCTTGGATAAAAATTGGAGCAAATTTTGAAGCGATGCAACCTCGCTCAATTAAAATTGATCAAATCACCTGAATGATTATGGAGCGCTCGGGAAGATGTCAGGTAGTCGGATGAATTGTTGACATATTTATTGGGCTTTGGAGTGGGGCAGCTTGGCAGATGCGGATTTTTGGAAAACGAGATTAAGCGGAATGTGGAAAGCAATCCGCGTGCCTTGGCCGGGTTGGATTACGCATTCGAAACGCCCGTCGATGCCTCGGATCCGCTCTTGGATATTGAGTAATCCGCTGCCGCCGCCAGCACGCATGCTCGGCACGCCCGGGTCAAATCCGCGACCATCGTCATGGATCACCAACTCAAAAGCCTTGGTCTGGATAAGCAGACGGATGCAGACTTCGCTGGCATTCGCGTGCTTGGCCACGTTGTTCAGCGCCTCCTTGGCCGCGAGAAACACTTGGTGCCTAACCTCCGTGGGAAGCATCACCGGGGTGATCACTTTTGGTAAATCAAATACGCAATGCGTCGCACTGCCTTCAAAAAATTCCTCGGCATGGCGGCACAAGTAATGGATCAAGTCTGCCAAGGTGTCGTTACGCGGATTCACCGCCCAGACGATTTCATCGAACGCCAAAATGGTCTCCCGTGCGGTTTCAGATATTTCCGCAACATCCGCTCTGGCCTTGTCGGAGATCTGCAAGTCCGCAACAGCCATTTCCCCTAACAAAGATAAGCGAGTGAGTTTAGATCCAACTTCATCATGCATATCCCGGGCGATGCGTGCTCGCTCTTTTTGCAATGCTCCCTGCTGTTTGAGCACCCTCATCCGTTCTCGCAACCTACGAAGCGAGACATAACGCACAAAAAAGAATATTACTAACAACAATCCAATGGAGGCAAAGATACGAAACCACCAAGTCTGCCAAAAAAACGGCGTCACCGTTATTTTCAACTCCGCACCAAGCTCGTTCCACACCCCTGAGTCATTACAGGCTATCACTTGGAAACGATAACTCCCATAGGGTAGTCGAGGATACAACGCACTATGAATCTTGCCGGCATCAATCCATTTACTATCAAAATTTTCTAATCGGTACTTAAAATTTATATTCTCAGGGGAAGAAAAACTCAATGCCGCAAAGTCGATCTTCAATTTTTCGTGATCTGGTTTCAGATCCATCACGGCAAGCGGTGAGCGCAAGTCCAGTGACAAATCTTTTTGCACTAAAAACGTGGATAATCCCACCGCATAGACGCCCACTTGACGATCATCCACCGCAACGCTTTCTAACACCACAGGAGGAGATAGAAGATTTTCGGTAATTTTTTCTGGTTGCACCAACAGCAAACCACTGCGCATCGCCACCCAGATGCGTCCATCGCTGGCGTTACAGACTGCGGGAAAAAAATCGAAATTCGGCTGCAAGTTGGTCAAACCCTCACTGCGCCCAAAAACCCTCGAGTGAACCCGCTTGGCTCGACCATCGGCCACCGCATTCATTTCTGCCAACTTCACTTGGAACACCCCGTGATTGCCCGCAATCCACATCGCTCCCTGGCGGTCGGTGAAAATTTGCGAAGCGTAATCGTCCAGCAAACCTTGATCTGTCGTGATCCTCGACCACTTGCCATCTTTAAAGCGCCCGACTCCTGTTCCCGCATAGCCAACCCACAATGCACCATCGGCCGTGGCCAGCAACGAACGGATCGAGACAGCACCCTCCTCGATGCTGACACTCTCTGCGGTAAGCGAATCGGCATCAACACGCAGAACTTGCCCTTCCGCCGTTCCTACCCAGACGTTACCATCTGCCGCCTCAGCCAAAGCACGAATGCTGCGGACGCTGCTTGGTAAATCGACCAAATCAAAAACACCATCGCGCAGCCGCTGGAGCCGCCTTGGCGCATCGGTCGCCACCCAGACATCACCCTGTCCGGTCACCAGAAGCGAGCGAACGGCATTACTCGCCAAGCCATCAAAATCTAACCAATTTTTCCAAGTTCCCGCTGAAAATTGATAGAGTCCCGAGCGCTCAGTGCCCACCCACACCGCAGCTTGGTGGTTAGAAGCCACGCACGTGGCGCCCCCTCCTTTCCAATCTCCTACCGGCTTCATCTCCATCCGTCGCTCGCCGACGCCGCGCGCCAGTCTACCCCCTTGAGTCACCGTCCACAGTTCGCCACTTCCGTCCTCACAAACAGAGCGCACGGACTCTGCTGAGGACCCAGCACGTTGTCCGACGACGACTAGCGCGCGAGCACGAATTTGGTTCAAGCCGCCGCCATCCGTTCCAACCCACAAGTTACCCTCGCGATCCTCGCTCATGCACATAATCGAGGGGAGTGTGGTCTCGATCTTTTCCACCTCGCCTTCATAGAAACGAAACAAACCATCCGTGACGGTACCCACCCAGAGTGCCCCTAAACGATCCTCGAGTAGCACCCTCGCACTGGCATTGTTAGGCAGTTTTCCAACGACCTGCGGCGCTTGCTCCGCTTCGACACGATAGAGAACATTCCCGGCGCAAACCCATAAGCCCCCACCCTTTGCTGGATATGCCCTCACCGGTGCACTTGGCAGGTCGAGCACGTCGACCATTTGACCCGCACGGATTTTTCCTAACTTGGAATTCCGACTGTACCACACTTCACCCCCACCGCCATCCATCACGACAAATCCGTTGCGATTTTCACCCGAAAAATCTCCGCCACCGATGAGCTTACACGCTCCATCCTTGATCGAAAAAATGCTGTTAGGATAACTCACCAAAAGGTCTTCATCCCCACCCTCAACGATCGAAGTCATTTGTTCGTCTGGTAAACCATCCTCAATTCCGAAGGCTAGGACCTTATCATGATCAAGACAAACCAAGCGCCCACGTTCCTTGCCGAGCCAGAGCCGCCCACGCTTATCTAACAACATCATTCGAATCACTCGGTTGGTCACGCCGGGCAGTTCGGGAAGAACGATTGGTGTGAATTCTTGACCATTAAAGCGCAGCAATCCACCACGTGTCCCCACCCAAAGATACCCGTCTGCCGATTGCGCCAACCCGGTCACGCTGTTGTCCGGCAATCCATCGTCCGTTTGCCATGAACGATTGAGCCATGCGGAAATCTCTTCGGACTTGAGAGCATTACCCAAGCAGGTCCAAACCAGCAACGCCCAAAGCCAGAGAATTGCAAAACGACAACGGCGAAGTGGCATGGGTAAACGATGCGACTGAAACTCCTTGCGATCAAGTCAAGAAGTCCAGTTCAAGCCAAAGGCACGAAAGGGAATTCCTAACAACAGCTCGCCGTGGCACAAGCAGGGCTTGCGGGCAACTCACTATTTTTGACGGGCACGTCGAGTGCGGGATTCGGTTCGAGCGTCTCAAGACCGAGCTTGGCCAACAACTCGCGGTCCTTGCCAGCCTCTGGGTTATCGGCCGTGAGAAGCTTGTCGCCGTAGAAAATCGAATTTGCTCCCGCGAAAAAACACAGAGCTTGGGTCTCGTCAGAAAGCCGCGTACGCCCAGCGGACAGGCGAACCTTTGCGGCTGGCACCGCGATCCGCGCACAGGCGATCATCCGAATGAGGTCGAATGGATCAACCTGCGCATTTCCAGCCAACGGCGTGCCGGGCATGGGCATGAGCGAGTTGATTGGCACACTCTCCGGTTGTGGATTAAAACTCGAGATCACTTCTAACAAACGGAGTCGATCGGTGATGGTTTCGCTGATTCCAAGAATCCCACCGCAGCAGACGGCCATCCCTGCGTCTTGAACATTGCGAATGGTCCTGAGTCGATCCTCATAGGTGTGCGTTGTAACGATGTTAGGGTAATGTTCGGGCGAGGTGTCTAAATTGTGATTGTAAGCGGTGACGCCGGCCTCCTTGAGCATCACCGCCTCCGCAGGACCGAGCTCGCCGAGCGTGACACAAACTTCCATGCCAAGCGTGGAGACGTCGCGAATAATGTCCACCACTTGATTGAAGCGGTCCGTACCACCACGCACGCCTCGCCATGCGGCGCCCATACAGAAGCGTGTGGAGCCATTCTCACGAGCCGCCCGTGCACTTTCCATCACGGCTTCTTTTGATAGAAGCCGTTGGTTTTGCAGGTCGGTTTCATAGCGTGCGGACTGGGTGCAGTAAGCGCAGTCTTCGGAACATCCACCCGTCTTGATCGAGAGCAACGTGCAAAGTTGAATTTTCCCATCTGGGAAATTTGCCTCGTGGACTGCGTGAGCGCGCTTGAGGAGTTCGAAAAACGGCAGCGAGTTGAGGTCTTGAAGTTCGGCGAGGGTCATGGTCTTGCAGAGGTGTGCTCGAAGTGAGTCGCGAAAATTGCAGCTTGGAAAGAAGATAGCAATTTGTCCGTGGTGAAAAGTGGTGACTGATCTTCAAATCACCCGCTCATCAACTTGGCGCAACATGACCACCATGTGCATCGCCATCGGCAAATCCGAACACACGCCGCACTTGCGCCATCTCCGCAGTGAGCCGCCCGCTCGACTCGCGTACGACCAGCGGATTTTCAATGATGCTCTGTCCCGAGAAATCTCGAACATGTCGGCAGGCAAAAAGGGTGAACAAGGGCGCCAATGTCTCGCGTGGGATGACATCGCGCAGGCTGACCACCGCCAATCCCGCCGCGGCCAGCCCGTCCAAGGCCCGCTGCCTTTGCGGCGTCGGAAAACATAACACAAACCACCCACCATCACCCAAGTGCCGCACCGCCGCTCTCGCGTAGTCGCTGACATCGCCGCGCAATTCAAAGCGGGCATGCGCTCGCTGGGAATCTTGCGGAATCACCCCCGAACCTGCTGGAAAGTACGGCGGACTGCCAGTAACCAACGGAAAATTCCGCCCCAAGGCCAACTCGCGAAGGTCGCCGTGGCAGACCTCGACCCGTGCTTCCAAGCCGTTGGCCTCGACGTTGGCCCGCAGCAGCCGAAAACTAATTTCCTGCGCCTCCACCCCAGTGAGCCGCGCACCCGACCCCATCCCCCACATCGTCAGCAAGCCGACCGTCCCGATTCCTGTGCCCAGATCCAGATGCTCCGCCACCATCGGCGAAACTTGGAGCGCATACCACGCGGTCAGCACGTCATCGACCGAGTGACGGTGCCCCGCCTTGCGCTGGGCGATCAACCAGCCCGCAGGTCCTCCGGCGTCGTCTTGCAGAAATCCCCCGCTGCACGGAAATCCCCCATTTCCCAGTGACATAAAATTGCCACAAGGCCCCGTCAATGCGTCCAGAGTGATGCACTCGCCCAGCTCGTTTTCGAGGCACGCTCGCTCACGCCGCCAGCGATCCATGCCGGTGGGCGACGTTTGAGGTTGCACGGACGTTTCGTTCATTGTTGGCGAGGTTCTACCCGGCACAACGCTCCGCCGCGAGCTTTTCGCACACCCTGTTTGACAAGTTCCACCCGCGCCCTCTATGGTTCTCGCCCCGACATGGATCTCGGGCCTATTTATCATGAACATTGTCGTCGAAAAGCAGCCCAAGTGCGTAGCCACCCTCCGCGTTGAAATCCCAGCCGAAAAAGTCAACGGGGAGCGTAACCAAATCATTACCGGATATGCCAACAAGGCCCGCGTGCCAGGCTATCGGCCGGGCAAAGCCCCGCGCACGGTCGTGGAAAAACGCTTTCAAAAGGAAATCGCCCAAGAACTCAACGGCAACCTCATCAACGAGGCCTACGACGAAGCTCTCAAACAAGAATCCCTCCACGTGCTCGACTTCGGCGTGCCCGAGAATGTCACCACCCATCCGAATGGGACCGTCACCTTCGTTTCGAAACTCACCCTCGCTCCCGAAGTGGCACTGCCTGATTACATAGGCGTCAACGTGACCGTTCCACTCAGCACCGTTCCAGAAGAGGATATCGACGCCCAACTCACCGCTCTCCAAGAACGCTTTGCCGAGTTCAACGACATCACAGACCGTCCCGCTGCAATGGCGGACTTCACGGTCGTCGACTACACTTCTTCGGTCGATGGCAAACCAACCGAGGTATTTCTCGAGGAGCCCGCTGGCCACCTATCAGGTCGCGAGGGTTTTTGGATTCGTCTCGATGAAGAAGCATTTCTACCAGGATTCGCCGTACAAATGACCGGCATGAATATTGGCGACTCGCGCGAGATCACAGTCACCCTACCAGAAGATTTTCAAATCCAAAAACTTGCTAACAAGGAAATGGTTTTCCAGGTCACGATTAAAGAACTCAAGCAAGCGATCCTTCCAGCCCTCGACGACGCGATGGCAGAACGCCTCGCTCCAGGCAAAACGATGGCCGAAATCAAGGAAATCATTCGTACGAACATGAGCGACGAACGAAACCGCAAAATCTCCGACATGAAGGTCAATCAAATTGTCGCCCACTTTAACTCGCTGGTGAGTTTCGAACTGCCAGAAGATCTCGTCTTCCAAGAAACACAAAACCAAGCCGACGCCTTGGTCAAACAGGGCGTGAAAGCAGGCATGAGCGAGTCAGAAATCGCATCCCAACAGGGGGAAATCTTTGCCAGCGCAGGCGCTCAAGCCGTCTCTAACTTGAGGACGAATTTCATCCTGCAGGAAATCGCTCGCATCGAAAAAATCCATGTCACCGACAACGAATTGATCAACCATCTTGCACAAATCGCAAACTCACGGAAGATCGCTCCGAAAAAATTCATCAAGGACATGCAACGCGCAGGCCGCCTGCAAAACATCCGCAGCTCAATGGCCATCGGTAAGACCATTGACTTCCTCGTCGAGCACGCGAACGTAGTCGAATCAAACGAAACCACCCTCGATGCTTAATTTCCAATCACCATCCATGAGCTCTTCATCCCCGCCGAAAAACTACTACGTGCCCGTTGTCGTCGAATCCGACGGCCGCGGCGAACGCTCGTTCGACATCTACTCGCGGCTTCTTAAAGATCGCATCATTTTCATCGGCGTACCGATCGATGACTTCGTCGCAAACTCGGTGATCGCACAACTCTTGTTCCTGCAAATGCAGGATCCAAAAAAGGACATCCATATCTACATCAACTCCCCCGGCGGATCGGTCACCGCAGGACTTGCGATGTATGATACCATGCAATTCCTCACCTGCGATGTGAACACCTACTGCATCGGCATCGCCGCATCCATGGGCTCCGTGCTTCTCACGGCAGGGACCAAGGGCAAACGCTTCTGCTTGCCAAACTCCCATGTGATGATTCACCAAGTTTCCGGCGGCGCCCAAGGTACCGCTTCCGATGTCGAGCGCACCATCGGCTTCATGTTCAACCTGAAAAAACGCCTCAATGGCATCCTCGCCTTTCACACCGGCAAGTCCATCGAGCAGGTCGAAAATGACTCGGACCGCGACAACTACATGACCGCCGAACAAGCGGTCGCATACGGTCTTGTCGACAAAGTTCTCGAAAACCGCAAACAACTCCCGGACGCAGGCGTCGCCGCCATCGAGGAGAAAAAGACCGACGCATAATCTCGCAGATTTCCAATCTTAACCAACGCACCCATGGCACGCGCTACCAATCTAACGATGTGTTCTTTCTGTGGAAAGAGTCACTCAGAGGTCAAAAAACTCATCGCTGGTCCCGGCGTGTATATTTGCAACGAATGCGTCGACGTTTGTGCCAATATTCTCGAAAAAGAAAGCGGTAAGAGCCCAGCCAAGGGGAAAAAAACGATCGAAAAACCCGCCAAGGGCATCCCCTCCCCAGCTTCGATTCTTGCTAAACTCAACGAGCATGTCATCGGCCAAGAAAATGCTAAAAAAGTTCTTTCGGTCGCAGTTTACAATCATTACCAAAGGCTTCAACAAGACGCGACCAACGTCTCCGACGAGTTTAAGGATGTGGAGATTGAAAAGTCTAACATCATGCTGCTCGGCCCCACGGGATCTGGCAAAACCCTGCTCGCACGCACGCTGGCACGAGTCCTCGATGTACCATTCTGCATCGTTGACGCCACCACTCTCACCGAGGCCGGCTACGTCGGTGAAGACGTCGAAAACATCATCCTTCGCCTACTACAAGCCGCCGACTTCGATGTCACCCGCGCCGAACGCGGAATCATCTATGTCGACGAGATCGATAAAATAGGCCGCAAAACGGAAAACGTTTCAATCACCCGCGACGTCTCGGGCGAAGGCGTGCAACAAGCGCTGCTCAAAATCCTCGAAGGCACGATTTGCAACGTCCCCCCACAAGGCGGGCGCAAACATCCACAACAAGAGTACATCCAAGTCAACACCGAGAAAATTCTTTTCATCGTCGGTGGCGCGTTTGTGGGTCTCGAGGACATGGTTCGCCGCAGACTCGGTAGCAACACACTCGGATTCCACGCCGACACCCGAAAAGAAAACTTGGATGACCCTGAGAAAAATGTGTTAGAAAAAGTCCAGCCTGAAGATCTGCTTCATTTCGGACTCATCCCGGAATTCATTGGTCGTATCCCAGTGATCTCCGCTCTGAGAAAACTAACGGAAGCTGAACTCATCTCAATTCTAACCGAGCCAAAAAACGCTTTGGTCAAACAATACGGCAAACAACTCGCGATGAACGGCGTGAAGCTGCGCGTCACCCGAGACGCCTTCCAAGCACTCGCCCAAGAGGCCGTCAAGCGAGGCACCGGTGCCCGCGCCTTGCGGTCGATTTTCGAAAAAATGATGCTCGATGTGATGTTCGAAATTCCCTCGCGACAGGACATCGACACCGTGACGATCAACCGCCAAGTGGTACTCGGCGAGCGCCAACCGTCGATCCGCCGCAAACGCGCCGATCAAGACGCGGCGTAATTGAATCCCACTCTGAAAATTCCTAAATGCGCGGAAATTTTCGCGTAATCATACGAATTTACAGCTGCATTCCTTTTATTTTCAATCCATTAGCGCAATACTTAGTTCACATTGATTGACAAGTAATCCGAGCTTGATTCACGAAATAGAACCGCTAGTCTGGCGGCGCGCTGGGCGAAATTCGCTCAGGTGCAGAGAAAACAACAACCACACTATAAAAATGAAAACTGTTAAATTCCTTGTCATTGCTGCCGCTGTTTCCGTCCTCGCAGCTTCATGCTGCCCAACTGCACCAGCACCAGCACCAGCGCCAGTGCCATCCGCTAAGTAATTTAGCTCACTTGCCCGACTCGCATCCAATGCGAGTCGGGCTTTTTTTTTGCTGAAATCTTTTTTATACTATGATCACACGTACCATCACCGCTCTTACATTCGCTTGGTTTGTTTGCCTCCCACTGCCTGCGTCCCCTAACCACCGACTGCTCTTTTTCAGCAAATCCAGCGGGTTCGAACACGAGGTGATCTCATGGAAAAAAGGTCAACCAAGCTTTGCTGAAAAAATATTTCTCGAGCTTGGAACCAAGCACAACTGGGAGTTTGTATTTTCCAAGGACGGCTCAAAGTTTTCGCCTGAATATCTTGCTGGATTCGACGCTGTGATTTTTTACACCACAGGCAATCTAACTGAAACGGGAACCGACGGCCAACCGGCGATGACTGAAGCGGGAAAAAAAGCACTGCTTGACTGGGTAAAAAGCGGTAAAGGATTCGTCGGCTTGCACTCCGCCAGTGACACATTTCACACGCCCAAAAATTCGAAAGATGGGCCAGAACCGTTCATCTGCCTCTTGGGCGGCGAGTTCATTACGCATGGCGCTCAACAAGTTGCCACCAACAAGGTGATCGATAAAAAATTTCCAGGTTTTGAAAAAGCCGGCGATAGTTTTACTTTCAACGAGGAGTGGTATTCACTCAAAAATTTCAATCCAGACATGCACGTGCTCACGGTAATCGAAACCGCTAACATGATTGGCGAACCCTACCAACGCCCGCCTTACCCAACGACATGGGC
>VFJU01000257.1 GCA_009885905.1 Verrucomicrobiota bacterium | reverse complement strand
TAGAGAATGACTTAACGCCATCATGGCCACCAAAGGCGCGCTTACTGCGTGCGAGATAATGGGGAAATTTTCTTTTTCGCCCGTTTGATGCAGTGCCGCGATGAGAGGTCCGTATTGTTTCGATAGGGTGATGGTGGATCCGATTACCGAACTGCCGGCGGCAGGGTAGGGAATGACGCGCCAAGAAGCTTGTTCAGCGATGATCGTCGAGTCTTCAAGAATCGATACCGGGTTAAGGATGGCCGCTTCTTTAATATCACTCAGTGCGGCGGGGTTATTGAGCTCGGGCTTCAGTTCGGTGGTGGCAAATTCGTCAGCAATGTGGAGAATAACACCCAATGATTTTGCGCCGTTAGAACGAGCGTATCTTAGAGCTTCTGCGATGAATGATTCCAGCTTGGCTGGATCTTTTAAGATTTCGTCAGAAAGAGTGGGTCCAGTGGTCCACTGTTCTTTTTTACCATTATGATAAAAAGTATTGATGCTGGCACCATCTGCGCGGATGTGCAGTTGGAATTCTAGCTCAAGAGCGTCTTGGTACCATGCGGTGTTAGTTGCCCGTGTGGTGTGACGCAGCATTGCGCGTGCCTGCCCAAACTGTTGGAGGACATTCAGAGACGCCGGATGTTGGAAAGTGGCCAAGGGACTGGAAAGTAAGAGAGTACATCGTGGATGGGGGGTGATCCATAAGAAGAAATATTTGTTAGGACAAACGGCTCGCCCACCCTAGGCAGGCGAGCCGTGGATTCAGTATCTTAGTAAGTAGATACGATCAGCGATCACCACTCGGATGTGGTACCCGTTGTCGGTCCGTAATCTGCTCCTGCGGCACCGTCGGTGCTTGGAAGGAGGTAGAACACGCCAGGAGCCACGTTTGTCTCATCCGGGGTCGTGTAGGTCACAGTCGCTACAGAACCTGGCTTCTTCAGGAAGCCGCCGACACCGTCGAGGGCTGCGCCAAAGATCGTTGTTGCGGCGACGGCTCCACCTGCGGTGGTGCCGACTGCTTGGATGATGCCGTTCATGTTGGCGTATCCGCGCACTGCTTGCTGCACGTTACGGATGTTCAAGATATTGGCGGAACGGTCCGAGCCTTTCTTCCAAGCGCGAGCGCCGATGAAAAGGATCGAGATGAGTGAAAGCAAGACGAGAATGACGACCGTCAATTCGAGGAGGGTCATGCCGGACTTTGCTTTCATGTTTTGAGTGTTAGTCAGTTTCATAGTGTTTATTTCTAATTTATTCGGGTGTGTTTTTGTCTATCAGCAGGAGTACGTTTAGCATCTGAAAAGTTTCTGAGTTTTTTCAAATGGTTAGGCGTGCTCGGAAAGAGATTTGAGATTGTGGATGAGTGGTGCTTTAAAAGTTAGATGAAGGAATCGGTGTTGGAGATTTCCTCAGTTTTCTTCGTCATCGTTTTTGTTCATTTTTGAGTTCTCGAAAGTTTCTTCGGTGATCGCGCCCTGTTTGAGTAAGCGCTTGAGATTGTGATCCCACTCGATGTTGCCCGCGCGGCGAATGACGTCCTCGAGCGAGCGAGCGCCACCGTCGTAATTTGCGATCGCGCTGGAGACAGCGTCGTTGTTATTTTGTAGAAATTCGTAGTTGAGCACCCGTTTATGACTGCCATTGAGAAGTCCTTGCGAGTGGATGAAGACCATAATTTCCGCGAGGCGACTGAGCACGGAAGCGTGGTTTTCCTTGGGATAGAGTTCGAGAATCCGTCCAATGGTTTTAACCGCACCGGTGGTGTGAAGTGTGGACAGTACCAAGTGGCCGGTTTGCGCGGCCTCCATGCATGTTTCCATCGCTTCGCGGTCGCGGATTTCACCAAGCAGGATGATGTGCGGCGCCTTGCGAAGCGCATCTTTGAGGCCCTGGCGATACGAATGGACGTCGCGCCCGACTTCTTGTTGAGTGATGATGCTGGGCGAAGGAATTCGGTGACCGGGGTAATTTGGGTCATCCATGTCATCGGAATACTGGTATTCGATTGGGTCTTCGATCGT
>VFJU01000307.1 GCA_009885905.1 Verrucomicrobiota bacterium | reverse complement strand
AGCTCGCTGCGTCGGACAGCAATCCAAACCGTGCTCAAGTGGCTTGGTTACTGGCAGCGCGCGCGGCGGCACTCGGTGGAACTTCTCAATCCAAAGAGGAAGCATTGATTCTTTTCGACAAGGCCACAGAATCTAACGGGCCAGTTAACTCCATCGCCCACTTGGAGAAAGGCCGACATCTTATCGACATGTACCGTCTCGCAGAGGCTTCTCAATTTCTTGAGAGTTGGATGAAAACGCTCCCCGCAAATGACCCGCTCCAACTGCCCGCCGGACTGTTACTCGGTGAAACTCTCTACGCCCAAGGTAGCTCGAACCCTGCATCTCTAGTCGATGCGCTCGCAGTCTACGACAAACTGCTCGTTCATGCGCAAGACCAGCCCGCAATATTCAATCGATTGCAATATCTTAGAGGTACCACACTCGAGCAACTTCCTGATGAAAAAGATCCAACTCGCAAGAGAGAAAAACAGGCCTTTCAAGCCTACCACTCCGTGCTAGAAACCACAGTAACCCCTAAAGAGTGGGAGTATTTCGAACGCTGTGGATTTAGAGCCATCGCCCTTCTCGAAAAAGCTCAACGCTGGCCCGTCGCAGTCTCCGTCGCTCAGAAAATTGCATCGTTCAAAGGCCCACGCGCCGAGGAAGCTGCCACCCATGCCAGACAACTCCAGCTCAAACACATGATCTGGGAAGACTGAAATCAAAATCACCGAAGCACCCAAATATTTCCTTATGCCTAACATACTCATTACTGGAATTTCTGGCCGCATGGGTCAGGCCGTTATTCAGGCTGCCACCGAAGCAGGCGTACCGATCAGTTCCACACACGATGCTGGACAAGATTTGGATTCGGCCGTCGCTAAAGCCGACTGTATCATCGACTTCAGCGTTCGTTCTTTTACCAAAAATCTCGTCGATTCAGCAATAAAACATGGCACCCGCCTCGTCATCGGTACCACAGGTCATTCCGACGCAGAACGAGCTTTCATCCATGAGGCCGCAAAAAAGATTCCGATCGTATATGCATCAAACTACTCCGTCGGCGTCAATACCCTCTTCTGGCTCACCCGCCACGCAGCCCGCATCCTCACTCAAGACCGCTTCGATATTGAGGTTACCGAGATGCACCACAAACACAAAATCGATGCCCCTTCTGGTACTGCTAGAAGACTGTTAGAAATATTAAATGAGGAAACCGCAACTTCTTATCAAGACGACGTTGCGCACGGTAGGCTTGGAAATATCGGGCCACGTAAACCACGCGAAATCGGTATGCATACCCTACGGGGTGGCGATGTGGTGGGCGATCATACGGTCATTTTTTCAGCAGACGGAGAACGCATAGAACTAACCCACAAGGCCTCCTCGCGCCTCACCTTCGCTGCCGGCGCTGTGCGTGCAGCTTGCTGGTTAGAAAACCAGCCTGTCGGGCTTTACGATATGCAGGACGTGCTCGGTCTTGTGTGAGATCGATGATTGGGTGTGATCGCGAAGACCGGATGCAATCCATTTCACCCGAGTCTCACCCGCAGGTCTCGGGCACTCCACAACACTCCAGCCGCCGCCTTTCCATTCCCCTTCATCCGCCGCGCTCCATCTTTTCGGCGCT
>VFJU01000058.1 GCA_009885905.1 Verrucomicrobiota bacterium | reverse complement strand
CGGAGGGGTGGTAGAGTGGTCGATTGCGCCAGTCTTGAAAACTGGAGAGCCGAAAGGTTCCGTGGGTTCGAATCCCACCCCCTCCGCCCCCTTAAACCCTTATAATAAAGGTTCATCGCGCAAAACCTAGCAGATTAGGCGAAAATAAAATAGGTTTTCAA
Source organism: Verrucomicrobiota bacterium (assembly GCA_009885905.1). Taxonomy (GTDB): domain Bacteria; phylum Verrucomicrobiota; class Verrucomicrobiia; order Verrucomicrobiales; family Akkermansiaceae; genus Luteolibacter. The sequence continues at coordinate 2,067 of VFJU01000058.1, read as the reverse complement.
ACTCACCAAAACGCACCAAAAAACACCCTTAAATGGCGATTTAGTGCAAGCAAAGTGTAAGCAGATTCCAAGCTCCCTTGGTCGTTTCACATCGGAAATCATCGCATAAAAAACGCCCACCCAGATTCTGGTTGGACGCTTATTCTTCGCGAAAGATTGATTCTGTCTCTGATGATTTTACGGTCAAAAAATGAAAAGAGTTTACGCGAGGGGTTTGGTAAACTAACGTATTTTTATTGATGCTGAATAAACCCAAGCATGATCAATCAACTCTATCAATTTTTCTTTTCTAGCAAGCGGAGATTGCTCGTAGAGCAAAGTATTCTCGTCATTGCGATTGCTGGATTTCTGATTCACCTTGGACTTATCTACCTGATAGAATGGGGTTTTATCTCCATGGAGGGATTTCCAGAACTTTTGGATAATCCGATTGCAGCGGCATATACCCCATTTTCTTTTATCTTGGTGTATGAGGTATACCTTTTGGTGTTTTACATCCCGCGCTCGATTACGACTTACATTTGTAAGCAATACGAGATCATCACTCTGATCGTGTTCCGTCGCCTTTTCAAGGATTTGGCGAATCTTGAAATTTCAACGGACTGGTTTGCCAACCCTAGCGATCTGCAGTTCACCTACGACATCATCGCGTCATTGATACTTTTCTATCTACTCTTTCAATTTAAAAAACTCTCCGCCATGCGCTATGATCTTGCTGGATTGAAAACGGCACCGGAGGCGAGCTTGCAGCGATTTATTCTCCTTAAAAAAGGAATTGCCATCGTGTTGGTTCCGTTGCTCTTCGGAGTCGCTGTTTATACTTTTTCCACTTGGGCGGTGGGGATTTTTAATCCCAACCACGCGATGGCCGCCTCGTTCAGAAATATCAACAGCATTTTCTTCGATGAGTTTTTCTCTATCCTGATCATCGTCGATGTGATGCTTCTGTTATTTTCATTTTTCCTCGCCGATGATTTCCACAAAATCATTCGCAATTCCGGATTCATTGTCTCCACGATCTTGATTCGTTTATCATTTTCCATCGAGGGAATGATCAGTGTGATTTTGGTGATTTGCTCAGTCTTATTCGGGTTGTTGATTCTCCTAATCTTCTACAAATACGAAAAGAATATCGAGCGCATCGAAACGGAACTAAATTGAAAACCAAGATCGCGGAACTCGGTGAGAGAGCACTAGCTTGGAACCAGAATCCGCCTCGCCACCACCTCCCAATCCAAGACAGGTAGCGCTGCACCGCTGGGGAAGCATGCTGGTGGCTAGCGAAAAAAGCGCCCAATATCCAGCCGGACGAGTCTTCCCATGGCATCGTGCTTTCTCGCTTCTTTAGCAGGCCCTCTCGGCGTGAGAGCGCTACCTCGATCCCAGAATCCACCTCGCCACGAGTTACCCATCAAAAGCTTACATTTTAGCAGCAAGGCGCTGAGGCAAGGATATTACTGATTAATTCTGTCTCTAATAATTTACTTCCTCTTTTTCTCCTGCACAGGGAGAGCTCCGCGCCGCATCCGGCAGAGCCGGAGCTGCCATCGGCGCGAGCAGAGCTTCGCGCACTCCGGACTGCGGAGCGTCAGCCCTACCTTCCTTTCTTCTGTTCAAAACCTTCATCTTACTTTCGCGTCCGTTCGCGTGATTCGCGGTTCAATTTCTTCCTCGCGCCGGTGGAAAGAGATTTTTGACCACAGATTTCACGACCAGCACGGATAAGAGGGGGGACTTGGGTTTTGGTTTCAGAGGATCGGTCTTATCCGTGCCCATCCGTGTGATTTGACGAAGGATTAGAAATAGTCAGTTCGTCCATGTCCGCTGCGCTCCCATTGTGGTTAAAAAATTTTTATTCTTTCGCGTCCGTTCGCGTGATTCGCGGTTCAATTTCTTCCTCACGCCGATGGCGACAAGTCGGCGGACCACGGCGGGTCAGCCCTACCATTTAAAAGTCGGTGTAGATCGCGACGACCGCACCTCCCACCAAAACTGAATGGATCCCAGCTCCCTCAAGGTGCCAAGCCACATAGCGCCAAAGTTCCTCCTCCGTGCATTGAGGCCAAT
>VFJU01000372.1 GCA_009885905.1 Verrucomicrobiota bacterium | reverse complement strand
CAGCCGGCGCAGGCGACAACCTGGAAATCAACCATGCGATCACCGTCGGCAGCACAAATGTTTCCGTTTCGAAATAATATCCAATGAAGAGACTCTATAAAATTGCGGTGATGGGATTGTTTTTGGCGGATTTTGTCCGTGCGGAGGAGGCGGGGGTCAACTTATTTATCCTTTCCGGTCAATCCAACATGTCTCGCCTTGAATTAAAGGATGAGTTCATCCCCGCTGTAGAAAAAGAGTTCGGCAAGGAAGCGGTACTGGTGGTCAAGGATGCGATGCCGGCCCAACACATCAAGCGCTGGTATAAGCTGTGGACGCCGGCCAATGGCGTGACTCCGGCGGGCAATGGCGACTTGTACGATCGTTTAATGACCAAGGTGAACGCCGCGACCACGGGGGTGAAGGTCAAAACCATTACCTTGATCTGGATGCAGGGGGAATCCGATTCGCAGAACGATGGGGCGCTCTATGAGCCGAGTTTGTTGGGCTTGTTTGATCAAATAAAGTCGGATTTGAAGCGTACGGACATCAACTTTGTCATTGGTCGGATCAGCGACTTCACGGATCGCAATAAAGCGTTTGCCCTGAACTGGGAGATGATTCGAAAAACTCAGGTGAAGGTGGGCGAGTCCGGTCCGCGTTTTGGCTGGATTGATACCGACGACCTGAACGACGGCGTGGATGACAAAGGCAAGGAGGTTGAAAATGATCTGCATTGCTCGGTTGAGGGTCGTAAGATCATGGGGCAGCGTTTTTCGGCGAAGGCGATCGAGTTAATTAAAAGGAATGCTGCCGGCAAATACTGAGAAATGGGCCAGCGGAGTGGCGAAATCGAAACCGCATTTCGTGATCGTCGTGATGGCAAGCTGTCTTTACAGGCGGGCCGGCTGTCATGTCAGATGTATCCCAGCATGAGGCAGATTTTAATGGAGTCACGACGTTTGCCCGCTTACCGTGTGGCTCGGCGAACAAGTATAGACAACCACGCGGGGGACTTGGCCAAATCCAGACCCGATGCACTACCGGTGATCCGCCATCAAGAACCGAACCTTCATCGCCGCAGGCAAAGTCATCTTGATAATCGGTTTTTGCCTCTGCGAATGTGCACTCTCACCACTGAAACTCCATGATGCCCGCCATCTTCAACCTATTGCCAGAACCGCGGACCGCACTCCACGCCGCGACACCCATCCTCGGCTTTATCACCCAACCGCTTCGCTTCTGCGCTTTGCTACCCTTGATTCTCGGCTCCACCCTCGGAGCCGCGGAGACCCCCAGCGCAGCGAAGAATGATGCGCTCAAACCGAACATCGTCCTCATCTTCGTCGATGACATGGGCTACGGCGACATCAGCCCGTTCGCTGACAAACACAAGACGCCGCAGCTCGACCGCATGGCGGCGGAAGGCCTGAAGCTGACCGACTTCTACGTCAGTTCGGTGGCCTGCACGCCATCGCGTTCGTCTTTGATGACGGGTTGCTATGCGCAACGAATCGGCATGGGCGGCGCCGTGGTGTTTCCCGCGGACAAGCGCGGATTGAATCCGTCGGAAATCACCCTCGCGGAGATGCTCAAGACGGCAGGCTATGCGACCGGCTGCTTCGGCAAATGGCATCTCGGCGACCAACCGGAGTTCCTGCCGACGAAGCAGGGCTTCGATGAATACGAAGGCATTCCCTACTCCAACGACATGTGGAGCGAAGCGGGGAAGCCCAAGGACAAGCGCAATCACCCGCCGTTGCCTTACATGAAGCAGGACAAAGTGATCGCCCACATTCCCGATGCCGCCAGTCAGGCCGTGCTCACGGATGCGCTCTCGGATGCCACGGTGAGCTTCATCCAGCGACACGCAAAGGAGCCATTCTTCGCCTACGTGCCGCTCGCCGCGGTGCACTATCCGTGGTTCGTGACGCCAGCGCGACTCGACGCTGCTGGGGGCGATGTTTTTGCCGCCCAGATCACCGAGATCGATCAGCTCGTCGGGCGCGTGATGGAGACGCTGAAGGCTTTGGCCATCGACAAGAACACCCTCATCTTTTTTACCAACGACAACGGCGGCGGTGGCAAAACATTCAGTGGACCGCTGCGCGGTGGCAAGTTTGGCCCAGACTATGAAGGCCACAGGCGAGTGCCCACGCTCGCTTGGTGGCCCGGCGGCATCCCTGCGGGACGCGTGTGCGAGGAGATTGGCACCACCGCCGACGTCTTGCCCACCCTTGCCTCGATATCGGGTGCCGCGGTGCCGACGGATCGCATCATCGACGGTAAGGACATCAGCGGCCTCCTCCTGTGCAAGGAGGGTTACCATTCGCATCACGATATTCTGTATTACGGCGACGGCGGCGTGCGCCAAGGCAAGTGGAAACTGGTATCCATTCTCCAGAAGGGAGAATTGAGCCAGGAACTCTACGATCTCGAAAAGGATTTAAGCGAACAGACCAACTTGGCCACCCAGCAACCGGACCGGGTCAAGGCTATGCAGGCGCGGCTCGATGAGCACACTGCGGAGTTGAAAAAGAACGTTCGCCCTGCGGGTCTTGTTGCAAACCCGAAGCCGCTGCTGCCCGACCCAGCAGGCATTCCCACCCTGGCGGAACTCCGCAAACTAACGAAACCCTGACACCAAGTCGTGATGACACGGATCTGTAGATCGGCTTTGGCTATCACCGCTCTCGTCTTTACGGCGTTGGCCATGCCAATCCAGGCGGGCCCGACGCGCGACATGGTCCTGACAGGACCACTGCTGAATATCCCCATCGCGCCTACGGGGAGCCCGGCAACCATCTTGAAGGTGACGGTCAATGGGACGGTGGCGCATATCAAAGCAGCGTCTTACGCCGCGGATGCGGCGAATATCCGCATGTGGACCTATTTAGAGATGGGCGAGTATGTG
>VFJU01000134.1 GCA_009885905.1 Verrucomicrobiota bacterium | reverse complement strand
GGCAGGAATTGCGCGCCACCTTGATAGGATCAGATCCACTCGCGGATCTAGCAGTTCTCAAAATCGATAAAAAAGATTTGAGAGAACCAGGTACGCCTTTACCCGTGGCATCATTTGGTGACAGCTCGACCCTAGCGGTTGGAGATACGGTGCTGGCCATGGGCAGTCCGGCTGGAATCTCGCAGTCAGTGACTCAAGGTATTGTCGCCAATACGGAGATGATTGCACCCGGTGGCGCAATATTGTTAGATGGTGAGGCAGTTGGTGAATTGGTGCGCTGGATCGGGCACGACGCTGTTATTTTTCCTGGGAATTCCGGCGGGCCGCTGGTCAATCTGAAGGGAGAAATCATCGGGGTGAATGAAGTGGGAATCGGTAGCCTTGGTGGGGCGATTCCATCGAACCTGGCTCGTAAGATATCTGAGGAATTGATTTCCAGCGGACACGTCGAGCGTAGCTGGGTTGGCTTGGTGGCCCAGCCTTTGTTGAAGTCGATGGATGCCACGGCCGGGATCCTGGTTGGCGGTGTGATTACTGGCTCTCCTGCAGATGTTGCTGGGCTGCAAGCGGGTGACTTGGTCACTCGTTGCAATGGCACCGTGATTGCTGCATCGCGTTCGCCGGAGGATCTGCCGGTCTTTAATCGTATTTTACTGGAAGCGGCAGTGGGTTCGACAATCGCGATGGAAGGTATCCGCGCTGGTAAACCTATCACATGGAAAGTGGTGACGGTGAGGCGGGAGCCTGCGCAGCCACGTGAAAAGGAGCTGCTCTCGTGGGGTATGACGGCTCGAAGTCTAACGAAATTGAATGCTAAAGAATTGATGCGAGATGACCACGAGGCGGTGATCGTACAAAGCCTTCGTCCTGGTGGACCGGCTGCGACCTCGAAACCAGCGCTCTCTCCCGGGGATTTGATTCTATCGGTGGACGGAAAATCGACAGGAGATCTTGAAGCATTAATCCGAGTGAGTGCTGAAATCACTAAAGAAAAAAAAGAACCAACCCCTGCACTTGTCTCTTATGAAAGAGGAGGGCTGAGTTTCCTAACGGTTATTAAAATAGGTCCAGAACCAGATGCGGATCGACCGGGCCTAGTGAAGAAAGCGTGGATTGGTATTGATACCCAAGTGATTTCTGCGGACTTGGCAGATGCGCTTGGAATTCCTGGCTCCAAGGGTGTGAGAATTACCCAAGTCCAGCCAGCGACAAGTGCCGAGAAGGCTGGTTTAAAAGTGGGAGATCTTTTGCTCAAACTCGATGGGGCATCGATTCCAACCTCACGTCCAGAGGAGTCAGACGTCTTTGCCACAATGATACGGCAGTATCGGATCGGCACGGAAGTGAATATTTCTGTTAGGCGTGGTGCTGAGGATTTGATCGTCAAGCTGCCTCTTGATGTACGCCCCGAGGGTGCTTCAGAGTTAGAATCTCACGACTGCGAGACGCTCGAATTCAATTCTCGTGACTTGGGCAAGGCCGACCGAGTCAGTGAAAAACTTCCAGATGATTTCAAAGGTGTTCTAATCACCGCCGTAGCACCCGCCGGATGGGCCGCTCTGGGCGGGCTCGCTGCAGGTGATATCCTGATGTCTATCGATGGAAAGTCCGCTGATTCCATTGAAACCTTGAAGCCTATTCTCACTGATTTGGAAAAAAACGCACGCAGCTCGATCGTATTGTTTGTGCGGCGTGGCATCACCAGTCGCTACATCGAGCTTGAGCCGACTTGGTGAAATATTTCATACTCTATCCATATTACAACATGACATCAAAACTATTACTTTTTAGCCTCATTGCTTCCACCTCGTATGCAACTGCTGCGGATGGTTCACTCAAAGAGAAAGCTCTTGCCCTTTATTCATCTAACAAAAATTCAGTATTGTATCTCAGCGCGGTGGTTGAGGTGGAATTGACAGCGGGCGATAGTCCGTCGAAGAAGGAAGAACGGAAGGTGGAAATGATCGGTACCGTGATCGGGAAAGATGGGTTGATCGTTGTCCCGCTTTCTACGCTTGATGTTGCTTCCACGATCGATGGACGGACGATCAATAGTGCGCAAGGACCGGTGAAGATATCGGCTAAAGGCACCACCAAGGAAGTAAAGATTCTGATGCCCGATGGCACGGAGGTTGCGGCGAAAGTGGCTTTCAAAGACACGGATCTTGATCTTGCGTTTATTCGTCCAGAACAACCGGATGCGGTGAAACTTACACCCGTCGACACGGCGAATTCAGCTCCTATGGCGATTCTGGACGATGTCATCGTACTGGGGCGTCTTGGTAAGGATCTTAACCGCGAAGCGTTGGTGATGACAGGTGAGGTTGTCTCGATGGTCACCAAACCGCGTACTTTTGCCAAGATTGGTACCCCATCGCTTGGTATGCCCGTTTTTAACGGTGAGGGTAAGTTTTTAGGAATCGGGATCAATCACTTCAGTCCAAAGGGTGACAGCGAGAGCCAAGGACCGTCTCCGTCTGGGGTGGTGTTACCAGCATCAGACTTGTTAGAATCATCCGCTCAGGCCAAGTAAATTTTTTTGGAATACAGATTCAGTTAGTGCTAACACAGCGGATGGGGTCATTCCGCCGGCGCGCAGTGCGGCGATGGACTGCGACTCGTTTCGTTTTGCAAGGCGTTGACCATGCTCATCAAGCACGAGTGGGTGATGATGATAGATCGGTTCGGGTAAATCTAGCAACGCTTGCAGTAGGCGGTGGATATGGGTGGATGCCAAGAGGTCCTCGCCGCGAGTGACGTGGGTTATTTTTTGAAATGCATCGTCCACCACGACGGCGAGGTGGTAGGCGGTGCCGATGTCTTTTCGGGCAAGCACAACGTCGCCGAGTGCGTCAGGGTTTACCGTAATTTTTCCAAAGTGGAGATCTTGAAAGACAAGTGGTCCGGCGATTTTGGCAGCGCTTTGAGTGTCGAGCCGCCAAGCGTAGGGGATGTCCGAAGCGATTTTCATTTCGGCTTCTTCCGCAGGCAGGTTGCGGCACGTTGCGGGATAGATTGAGTCATTTTCGCCGTGGGGAGCTGCGCCGATGCGTGCCCATTCCTGTTGGATTTCACGTCGTGTGCAGAAGCATGGGTAGATCAATTTACGCTCACGGAGTGTCCGCAGAGCCGCGGTGTAGGCTGGGATTCTCGAGGTCTGGCGCAGGGGATCACCGTCCCAGTTGAGTCCGAGCCAGTTCAAATCTTCCTCGATGCGATTGTAGAATTCTTCCCGCACTCGAGGGCCATCGATGTCTTCATGGCGGAGGTGGAAAATTCCGTTGGATTGTCGAGCAAGTGTGAAAGCGACACGCGCGGCCAAGGCGTGACCCAAATGCATCAGGCCAGTGGGACTTGGGGCGAATCGAGTATGAATCATCATAAATCTACCTGATAGATTTTTCAAATAACAATTCAGCGAGCCAGTGATTGGATGAGTTGCTGAGCCTCTGGGAAATCGGGTCTGATTTGAAGTGCTCGAGTGGCGGCAGCGATAGCGTCTTGTTTTTGTCCAAGGCGTGCGTGAATCGTGGCGCGTGCGTAGGGAATTGCTGGGTCGTTAGGATCTGCAACTTCGCCCCGTTGGAGTGCGGTGATTGCTTCGCTCGGTTGATTCATGGCGCTGCGGGCGAGGCCGAGGTTGTACCATGCACGTGCATAGCGTGGTTCGAGTTGTACGGTTTTTTCTAGGGTATCGATTGCCTCGTTTTGAGCACCTATTTCGCTCAGGGCGAGGGCGAGTTTGTAAAAGTATTCTGGGTTTTCAGGATCGAGACGGACCGCTTCTTTCAGAGAATTCACCGCACCTGGGCCATCGCCGCTGGTGCTGAGCAGAATGGCAAGATCGTGGTGAAAAGGTGGTGAATTGGGATCCCATTGAATGGCCTTGCGCATCTGACGGATCGCTCCGGGAGTGTCACCGCGGAGCATGGTGAACTGGCTGAGTTGCATGCGCCCAGTGGGTTGGTCCGCATTGATGTCGAGCATATGAACGAGTTCGCGCCCTGCGCGACTGCTGAGATCGAGAGTGTCGCAGAGGGCCCATGCCGTGGCGATGCGTACCGAACGTGACGGGTCATCTAGCAGACTTTTCAGAGCTTCACGGATGTTAGGATTTCCCGATCGGACGAGGGTGCCAAGACTGCGGACGGCAGCTTCGCGCACGAGTGGACTGGAATGAGTTGTCTGTTCTAGCAGACATTTTTCGGTGGCAGGATCGTTCACCCATCGCTCGAGCAGTCTACAGGCGCTGGCTTTCCAAGCAGGGTTTTCATCGCTGGCGAGTAGATGGATCAGTCCTTCACGTGCGGAAGGGTTGCCTTGTCTTGCGTTTGCGATGAGGAGCGCGCGTGTGCGGGAGGGGCGATCTGGCTTGTCGCCGAAAAACTTTTGGTTTGCTTGGATCGCCCAGTTGGAATCCTTGTCGGTGTGGCAGCGGTTGCAGGCATTTGGAACGCCGAATTCCTGGGTGAGTTTCGGGTCTGGAATGCTGAAACTGTGATCATGGCGTGGGTCACGCTGCATGTAGGTTGTGACTGGCATGTGGCAAGATATGCATTGATTGCCGGTGCTATCGGCGCCGTGATGGCTATGTGCGGTGGGTTCAATGACGGGTGCGGTAGGGAAGTCGCTACGTCCGCCTGCGTGGCAGTTCATGCAGAGTTGGTTACCCACGGCAATGAGTTGATTGGTGTGTGGGTCATGACAATCCGCACAACGGACTCCTGCGTGCTGCATACGACTTGATAGAAATGAAGTGAACTCGTAGTTCTCGCCGTGGATCTGACCATCCGGATAGAAAGTGTCTGTTTCGTCGGTGACGGTTAGACTGAAGTGATCATGGAATGCTGCGCCTGGGATGAGATCGCCGGTGAGTTCCGCGCGACGGGAGTGGCAGGCGGCACAAGTTTCCATGACTTGGTCACGACTTGGTTTTGTAAGTGTCGGATCTTTTTTTTGATTTATCGGCGGTTTTTCCTGCCACTCGACGTGCGCTTTCATCGGGCCATGGCACGCTTCGCAGCCCACGCTCATTTCCGCCATGGTGGTGTGGTAGCTATTCGTTTTAGGTTCGTAATTTTTTCGCAAGCGAGTGTTATGACACGCGGCGCACATCGCGTTCCAGTTCATCCCTTGCCCCGTCCAGTGGCCCCAGTCACCGGGGGCTCGCTCATCTTGGTCTCCGTATACGTCGAACCATTCATTTTTTGCGGGGTCCAAAGTGACATCGCACGTTTGCAAGCGTCCGCCGGGAGCTGGAATGAGAAATTGGCGCAAGGGATCGTTGCCGATGACGCGCACCACGGGAAAGGCGTGGCGTTTTTTATCGAGGCCGAGGGTGAGAATTTTTGCGAGACCATCCGCGTCGACAAATGTTTCGGAGGTGTCCTTGCCGTGAGTGAGTGTTCTTTTCGGTGTGAAAGAGGGGTGGTCTTCTTCTTTTTTGACGAGACGCTCGGCGCGACCGTGGTTAGAAGTGTGCCATTTTTCGAAGGCGGAGGCGTGGCACTTGCGGCATGATTCTGAACCGGCATATCCAGCGTGGACCTCGTCTTCAGGTGCGAGGATGGTGGTGTTCGCAACGTTCACCTTGGGTACTAT
>VFJU01000529.1 GCA_009885905.1 Verrucomicrobiota bacterium | reverse complement strand
GCCAGTCTCAATCCACGCTTGAGTCCGTGATCATGATGCGGGCGAACAATCCCGCAGTGATCCCTCGTAACCACAAAGTTGAAGAAGCACTTGCGGCGGTAACCGAGCTTGGAGACCTCAGCGTGATGGAGCGATTATTGGCGGCGCTCGCGCATCCCTACGACGCCGTATCATCCACAGAATACACTTTACCCCCACCCGCCGGTAGTTCCGCCTACCAAACATACTGCGGTACATGACCATCCCACCGAGGCAAATAGTCCTTGAAGTGTAGTAGAAGCCAAACCTAACTCGCTCATAAAATCTAACAATCCAACAATCCAACAAAATGCCTGACTTAAGTCTCGAAATAGCTCTTCAAGCTAACGGGTATCTCCGGATTGCCGGTATAGACGAAGCTGGACGAGGCCCCCTCGCCGGTCCCGTAGCGGCGGCAGCGGTGATTTTACCAAAAAATTTCAACTGTCCCGGATTGGATGATTCTAAAAAAATCAGTCCAAAATTGCGTGACCGTCTTTACGAGAGACTCACCAACGATCCGGAAATTTACTGGGCGGTCGCCACGGCAGAACGCGAAGAAATCGACCGAATCAACATCCTCCGAGCGACTCACCTCGCGATGCGGCGCGCCGCCGAGGCTCTCGTGCCAATACCCGCTTACTGCTTGATCGATGGGCTTCCGGTTAACCCTTTCCCCCTACCCCACGATGCGATCGTCAAGGGCGACAGCAAATCACTCTCCATCGCAGCGGCAAGCATCATCGCCAAAGTTACCCGCGACCGAATCATGCGAGAGATCGACCGTGAGTTTCCACAATTCGGCTTTGCGAAACATCAAGGGTATGGCACAAAAGCCCATCTTGAAGCGCTACGGATTCACGGCCCTTGTCGCCATCATCGTCTCACGTTTCAGCCGGTCGCTCAACTCACCCTGCAGTTTGACGAGTTCTGATGGCAAAACACGCGACAGGATCTGGGTTGGTAACTATGGCGAGCAAGTTGCTGCGACTTGGCTGCGCACTCAAGGTTGCAAGATTCTTGCTAGAAATTACCGAGGACCACGACGCGGCGAGGTGGATATCATCGCCCGCGATGGCAAACTATTGCTTTTTGTTGAGGTGAAAACCCGCCGCGAAGGCAGTAAAATCCGCGGACTGGATGCGGTGAATAAGGAAAAGCAACGACTGATCGAACGCGGAGCAAATTCTTGGCTGAAGCAATTGGGCACACGCTCCTTGCCATGGCGGTTCGACGTCATCGAGGTGAGCGTCAAAGACGGCAAAAAACCTAAGATCAACCACATTAGGGATGCTTTTTAAATTCCACCTCATGATCCGTATCGAATTAGGAATGTTACTTGCAGGAAGCGCAGCCTGAGACCATCTTCCGACACTTTTCGCATGGAAAAAAAATCGGACTCAATTGCGTGGCTCGCCAAGCAAGATGGCACCGTGGTGATGGGATACGGGCCCTTTGCTGCATCTGCAGAACCATGCCCCGCCGATGTTTCTTTCTACGTGCAAAACTTTGGACTCGAGGATCCATTGCCATGGAAAACTCCAAGCCGCATCGAGCGCACAACAACTTTAAAGCTCGCATCACAGATTAGAAATTTCATTCCGTTAGAATGTAAATGGTCACCTCTGGATGCCGCACGGTTTGCGGAAGTTTTCCAAGAAATCATGAATTCTATCAACGGTGGCATCTTAGAAAAGACCGTCCCCGTAGTCACTGAAATCGCAAAAACTCTCGGATCACCGCGTGAGGCGATCCTAGAGGCCATGATCCGCCAAGCTCACCCACTCTACTCCTATGGCTGGCTGGGACCAGGCTCTGGCTTTGCCGGTGCTACGCCCGAACTCTTGTTCGCGTTGCGCGGCAAGCACCTCGAAACGATGGCCTTGGCGGGCACCGCCCGCAGTGAAGATCGGGACGTGTTTGCCGTGGATGAAAAGGAAATCCGTGAACACGAATACGTGGCGCAGGCACTCGTTGATAAAATGTTAGATCTTGGCTCCGTTCACCGGTGTTCGCGCAAAATTCTTGATTTAGGTTCCATCGTGCATTTCCTCACCACATTTCAAATGGATCTTGAATCGACTCACGCGCCGGAATCTCTCATTCGACGATTTCACCCAACACCCGCGCTTGGACCGCTTCCCCGCACCGATCAAACCATGGCGCTTCTATTAGAATGGCGGCAGCGACTGGGCTGCCCAGCTGAATTTGGCGCTCCCTTTGGACTTTGGGATCAGGGAGAATTCCACGCAGTGGTGGCGATCCGAGGAGTTTGGTGGAAAAAACAAGAACTCAAGCTCCCCGCGGGCTGCGGAATCATCGAGGCTAGCCGCTTGGTCAACGAATGGCGGGAACTGCGACTCAAACGAGAATCGGTCAAATCGTTCCTCAGCCCAGGGTAAATCTGCCTTCCTACCCCCCCACCAACTCACCCATTCATTTCTCAATTGGTATTCTTTTTAGTCAAGATAACCTTTTATTTAAAAAAGATTGATTATTTTTAAAAAATTACTAAATTGGCGGCATATCGATTTACCCGATGATGCCAACGCTCCAACAAATTCTCTCACTCGGCAGTGCCAGCCTGTCCGCTTTAACTGCAGCCCTCCCTGGGTCGCTCAGTGCGTTTGAAAGCCCACCCCCCACCAATCCGATCGCCAAGATCGCACGAATTTTTGATTCCCAACTCGTTCAAGCAGAAGATCGAGTGTCATGGCTTGAGTCTCGGATCGCGACTTTTGCTCGGCACCGCGAGCACACGATGAAATTCGACTTAGGCTTCCGTGGGTGCAGATCCCAAGTGGGTTCGCCCGATCCATTTGTAACGATTGACCTCGGAAGTGTCCGACCCATTGACTCAATCTTCCTTGTCCCGACCCAAAAAGAATTTCTCGAAGATACCGGAATTTTTCCAAGGCAGTACACGCTTGAACTCTCCAATTCTGAAAATTTCAGCCAACGGACGCTCGTATTTTCAACCGATACGACCACCCCTCTGCCGTTAGATGGTAATCCAGTTCCGTTCAAGACCCATAATTCCGCGCGCTTCGTCCGACTCACCGTTCACCAAGGTCACTCACGAGGAAGAATCGACGTTTTCGGGCTTTCAGAAATTGCGGTGATCTCGCGAGGCGAGGCCACATCGTTCAACTCCACAGTAACTTACAGCGGGGGGGATATGCATGTTCCCAAACTCTGGAATACAAACGCATTGATCGATGGACGCACGCCCTGCGGGGTCTGGCAAAACGGCAACGATGCGGGTCGAGAAACCGGCGACTTTTTGCAAGTGATGACCCCTGACGAACAGGTCTCTTGGTCTATTGAATTCAACCAAACTGCCCCGCTCGACCGAGTGGTGCTGTTCCCCTATCAACTCAGCAGTGCCTTCGAATCATTAATCCTCTCCGACTCGCTTGCAGTCTATCTGAAAAAGCCCGACGGAACCGAAGAAGAGTTAGCCTATCAATGGGAAAACCCCATCTTAGGATCCAACAGCATGACTCCATTGGTCATTCCACTGAATGGAAAAGTCGCGAATAGCCTACGCATCACCGGTGTCCGACCCAACGTCATGGGTGACTTAAAAATCCATGCACTCTCAGAAATTGAAGCATGGTCCCAAGGAATCAATATTACGAAAGGTCTAACTGTAACTCGTAATCATGGGGGTCATCTATCCCAAATCACTTCTCTCACTAATGGATTCACATCTGAAAAAAGAATCGCGCCCTTTGGCATGTGGTTAGACCAGCTTGCTGAGCGCGGAAAGATCGAACGCGAACTGGTTGCACTCCGTCCACGCCAGCAAAGACAAGCCACTGAGAGCGAACTGAATGCAACATGGGGGTCCGCAATGATCCTCGGACTAACATTTCTCATCCCCGTCTTCGTTGTCGAACGGCGACGCTTGATGTCGCGCGAACAACTCGACTTCATCCGCAAACGAATTGCCTCAGACCTTCACGACGATATTGGCAGCAATCTCGGCAGCATTTCCCTCATCGCCCGCTCCGCTCGCAAAGACTTGGTTCGCTTGCATGGGCCAGAAGAAGTTGCACACGACCTAGACGAGGTCGAGTCGATTGCTCGGGAAAGCTCACTGGCGATGCGCGATATCGTTTGGTTGTTAGAGCGCCGGCAAGACTCGATCGGAGATCTGGTGGATAGGATGCGCGAAACTGCGGGGCGCCTTCTTCGCGAGATAGACCACACGGTCGAGTGCAATTCCCAAAAAACCGCCGGTAAGCTATCACTCGATGCCAAGCGCCACTTGTTCCTATTCTACAAAGAGGCGATTCATAATGTCTTGAAACATTCAAAAGCTGATACTGTTAGCATTCGCCTGTGGGATGATGATGACAAGTTAGCGTTAGAAATTCTCGACAACGGCATCGGATTACCCAGCGGAGACGTCTCCGAACACGCTTCAGTCCGCAAGTTAGAAGACCGCGCTCGTGTGCTCGGTGGTCTTCTCCAAATCATCTCATCCAAAGAAACTGGAACTCAAATACGCCTGCTTGTAAAACGCTCACATCTTAACGCCAACCCTACCACCGCATGATCGCTGAAACCGTCACTCATTCTATTTGGATCGTCGAAGATCACGAAGTTTTCGCCAAGCAAATCCGCCGCTTGATCAGCAGCGAAGATGATATGACTTGTGCACACCACTTTAGCAATGCGGCAGAGTTGTTTGACAAGCTCAAGTTCACGAATGAACGACCTGACTTGCTACTACTCGATCTAGGGCTCCCTAGACGCGATGGCCTGGACGTCCTCTCAGAAATCCGCGTTCTGTTACCAAATTTAAAAGTGCTTATCCTTTCTGCATCGGATGACCGCGATAAGGTCTATCGTGCCATCTGTGACGGTGCCTCAGGTTACCTCCTAAAGACTGCAGACCCAGAAGAGATTCTCGCAGGCATCCGCGGCGTCATATCGGGCAGTTCGGCTCTCAGCGCACCGATCGCGAGTATGATCCTGAAAGGATTCGCCCGCTATGGACCGGTCAAACACATCGATCCGTTGACTCAGCGAGAAGAAGAAGTGCTAGGATTTTTAGTCAAGGGGATGATCAAAAAAGAAATCGCCGATGAAATGAGTATTTCACAACACACCGTGGACATGCACCTGCGCTCGGTCTATCGGAAATTACACGTCAGATCACAAACTGAGGCTGTATCGACTGCGCTCCGGCAAGGTCTTGTGTGAGCCGTTAGTTTTTTGGAGTTCGCACCCAAATAAAAAAACCCTCGGCTCGTTTGACGAACCGAGGGTTTTCCATTTAAAGGAATTTGCGAATCAAAATCAACCTTCGCTCTCTTCTTCCGCACCCGCGTCCACGGAAATGATGAGCGTCGCGATCACCTCGGGGTGAAGGCGGATTTGAACTTCGGTCTTGCCCGACTTCTTGACAGGTTTTTCGAGTTCGATCGTGTGACGGTCGATGATGATGCCAGCGGCCTCGAGTTCCTTGTGGATGTCGATGCTGGTCACTGAACCGAAAGCCTTGCCGCCTTGACCGGTCGTAAGAACGAACTTCGGCTTGAGCTTGGAAATTTTCGCGGCGATTTCTTGCAAGCCGACGAGTTCTTCAGCCTCACGAGCGGCTCGACTGGCCTTCAACGCCTCCACATGGCGGAGATTTGAGCGATTGGCTTCGAATGCCTTACCTTGTGGGATGAGAAAGTTGCGGGCGTAGCCGGCGCGAACTTTAACAACATCTGCTTCGGCACCAAGGCCTTCGATTTTTTCTTTGAGAATAACTTGTGCGTTGGCCATTGGAGTCAGTGGTAAAAAGTTCGATTGGGGAGGGCGATTTAGGCTTCACCTTAAAACGAGTCAAGTAGAATGAACACATAATCCATCGTGGCGGAAAAATTCTTCTCTTCTGAATTAAATTTCGCAGGACGTTCAACCAACTGTCCAGCAAGCGTTTCATTGCAAATGCTAAGATTTGCCGCATCTTCGTGGGCGTGCAGCGACTCTCAGATTGGCGAGACCGGATTGAAATGTTGACCCCGCCACTTCCGTGGGATCGACCGCAATGGCGCCGCGGTGAGGGACCTCCCGTGGTTCTATTACACGGATTGTGGCGGAGTTGGCGCGCCATGCAACCCCTCGCGCGGGCGTTGGAGCGTGAGGGATTCTCTACCCTGAATCTCCCCTACCCATCTGCAAAATTACCGATCGCAACACTTGCCGACTACGTTCGTGAGCAAGTTGCAAAACTCCCTGGTGACGAACCCGTGCATTTCATCACGCACTCGATGGGAGGAATCCTCGCGAGGGTCATCCTTGCTGAACCTGTCCCATGGGAGACCGGCAGGGTCGTCATGCTCGCCCCGCCTAACCGTGGAAGCAAAATCGTCGACTGGTCGAGTAAACATCCATGGATCTATCAACTCTTAGGCCCCGCTGGGCGCTCGCTGACCCAGAGTGGCGCTCATTGCGAATTCCCCGAGCTACCTTCTAACATTGAAGCCGCAGTGATCATGGGCAACCGCTGCTCGCTGCCGGTTTTTCGCAATTTACTCGAAGCCGAAAATGATGGAATCGTGTCTGCCACGGACGGTCACCTAGCTGGACTGAAAGGCTTTTCAGTGATCCATGCCGATCACACTTTCATCCAGATGCATCCGGAGGCCATCAAGCTGAGCGTGCATTTCCTGAAAACCGGCGCATGGATCAGTTAGAACGTATTCTCAATTCTGAATCTGCTGAAGAGTTTTTTTCTGAAACTCCTCATCGCGTAACTTTCTCAGGTATTCGAGATAGCGCTGCTGCGCTAACTGGTTAGGATCATTTGCGACGGGCAATTCCTCGCCATATTTTTTCCATGGCCCGTAGGGAACCTGTCCGGCCTCCACGAAGCGCCAATGAACTTTCTGACCCGAGCGTAAGCCGAGGTAGTCACGAATCGCCGGAGACAGATCGATGCCCGCCGCACCATTTTGAGCGGTCTTCGGCGGCTTGGTGCCGAAGACAAATTCCCAGTCGTTCGTCTCCCACGGCCCACAGTCTTCCCACTGCCCGTAACAACTCCGACTGCCGTTATAAATTTGCAGCCACCGGCCTTTGCAAACGGTCTTGCCAGGCTCAGGCCGCAAACGCGCAAACCAAGGAATCACACGGGCCGCCTCGGTCTTGTGCCGACTCGAACTCACGACGTCGTTGTAAGGCAGCGCAATGTAAAATGGATTGAGCTTGGGGGTGAAGTTCTTTGGTCGGAATTCGCCCGTGCTATGATTTGCGATTCGATTCGCTGGCTCCGGGTCATCGTAGCCTCCGAAATTCGCCACCCAGTTCT
>VFJU01000101.1 GCA_009885905.1 Verrucomicrobiota bacterium | reverse complement strand
TGTGGGCGGGCTTGTTTTTCGCGGTTGCTGCGGTGCTGACTTTGCTTGCTAAATTGTGGACGGTGGCGATGCAGTGGAATCCAATGTTCTATCGGTTGCTGCTTTTTGTCAGTGTCGGGATCATGGGATTTGCGAGTCATGAAGGTGCTTCGATCACTCACGGTGAAAATTATCTAACTGAGTATGCTCCTGAGTCGATTCAGAAATGGATGGCACCCCAAGCGAATGCTGAAGATAAAAAATCAGCGCAATCGGTTAGTGCGTCGACGGTGGTTCCAAGTGATCCCGTTGTGTATTCAGACATCGTTGCGCCGATTCTTGAGCGACGTTGTTTACAGTGCCACAAGGAGAGCAAATTCAAGGGCAAGTTTCGCATGGACACATACGAATTGCTCGTGAAAGGCGGGAAAAGCGGTTCGGGTCTTGAGCCCGGAAATTCTGCGGAAAGCAACATCACCATCCGCATGGATTTGCCTCTAGATGATGAAGAACACATGCCGCCTGAGGGGAAACCTGACATCGAGGACTCCGAAGTTGCCATCGTCAAGTGGTGGATCGACAACGGCGCGGATCCAAAAAAGAAGCTCTCGCAGAGTCCAGTGCCGCCAGCGATTCAAGAAGCCATCAACAAGCTTACCGCAGCGGTCTCTCCGGCGAAAACTGTGTTGCCTCCTGCAATCATCGAAACGGACAAAAATTTGTTGGCTGCCGTTTCTAACATTTCAAAAGAGTTTCCCGGAACGCTTACCTTTGAGTCCCAACAATCGCAGTGGCTCACATTCACCGCAGTTTCACTGCGAGCAAACTTTGATGATGCTGGATTCAAAAAGTTAGCACCCGTCTTGTCCCAACTTGTATCTCTAGATCTATCAGCGACTAAAATCACCGATCAATCAGTCGCTCAATTGTCTGTCGCAAAAAATCTTCGGCTTATCCGGCTTTCAGAAACCTCTATCACGGATATTTCGATCGATACCTTGGTGCAACTCTCGACTTTAGAATCGATCAATCTTTACGGAACTTATGTCACCGATGTTGGTGTTAGTAAACTCTCCCTGCTGCCACACTTGAAGAAATTGTATCTCTGGAAAACCTCGGTGACGCCGGATGCGATTAAGCGTCTCAGAGAAAAATTGCCAGCCTGTGAGATCGTCACGGGCATTGAGGCCTAAATTCAAGCGGGTTGCTGCTGAGAAATGCAGTGCAGTGTGCCACCTTCTTCGACGAGGTCGAGGCAATCGATACCAATGATTTGTCGGTCAGGAAATAGCTCACGTATGACACCAAGTGCGCGATCGTCGTTTTTATTTTGGCGAAAGGTGGGCACCAACACGCCGCCGTTGACGATGAGAAAATTCACGTAGGATGCGGGTAATACGGGCAGGCGCCAACCAGCAACTTCGCAGGCCTCTGGCAGTGGAATTTCTATGATTTCGAATGGGCGGTTGC
>VFJU01000560.1 GCA_009885905.1 Verrucomicrobiota bacterium | reverse complement strand
CGCTTGTTGCGTGGTCTGCTTGATGGTGACGCTGACGTTCTCGCCATTGATCGTCTCCACAGGTTGTCCCGCACCGGACCAACGGGCCGGGTTAGTGGCGGCATCGGCGACAGGGTTGAGGCCACCGCTGCGGAGGCCGTTAGGGACGTCGGGGAGATTGGGGCCTAGACTGTTAGGGCCGTTGCCAGCAGCAGCGCGGGCGGCGGCCTGCATCGCGCGCATCGCGTCGAGCGTTTGGCCGGTGCGGCGGAGAATGTCTTGAGTGTTAGCCCGCGCGGCATCCGTGGCGGCGCGAGTGAGGGCCGCGCCGTTGGATCCAGTCGGCGCCACAGCACCACCCGATGAGGAAGACGGCCGAAGAATATCGCGACCCTCAACTTGAGCATTTGTTAGATAAACGAAAACGCCCAAAAACACCCGCGTGCTGAAACGCTGGATCGTTTTAAAGTATAATCGTTTAGTCATCATTAAATTGTGTTAGTTGATCTCTTCCAAAATGTTAAACATCATGGTTTTTCGACTAACTTCGTAAGCTCGATTTCGTTGATTGCAAGCGGATGGTCTTTCAACAAAGTGGCGAGATACTCTTGTCGTATGCTGCGAGAACGATCTTTTCGAAGCTGTGTGACGAGATTGTCACGAATTTCATCCAGTGCAGGTGTCCTAGGCTCACGGATCTCCAGTACCTTGATGAGGTGCCAACCGTCTTGAAGACTAACAGGCTCTCCAACTTTTCCCGGAGCTAGAGTGAGAATTTTTTCACGGATTTCAGGTTGGATTTGGTCTTCAGTTAGCCAGCCGATTTCTCCCCCTTTGGCGGCACTGGTAGACTCTTCACTCGAACTACGGGCGATGGTGGCGAAGTCGGCACCCTTGGCTTTGATCTGCTTGGAGATGCTCTCCATTTTCGCCTTATCCTTGGCGATGTAGATCTGAGCGAGTTTGTAACTGCGAGGAATGATGAGCTTGGACTTGGCGACTTCGTAGGCTGCACTGAGTTCCTCCGCGCTTGGGTAAGAAGCGTTAGAAACCGACGCATTCTGGAGAAAACTTTCCGTGAGCGCTGCCTCACGGGCTCGCACGAGTTTTGAGATAACTGCGGGTTCTTGATCCCACTTTTGGTCAAGAGCTTGCTTCAAGACCAAGCGCTGGACAAGGAGGGCGCGGACGTATTGTCCGAGAGCCTCGGGATCTTTGGCGAGGGCCGCTTGTTGTTCAGCATCGAGCCCAGCAATCATCTCACGGACATCGGTGCTGGTGATTTCAATGTCCCCTACCTTGCCAAGCACGTCAGCAGGTGCCGCGTGTGCGAGGGTGGCAAGGAGAAGGATGAGTATTGTGAATTTCATGCGGAAATCAGGAATCGGGTCGAGACGGCCCAGCTAATTTCATGGTTTGACCGGGGCCGCGAGACGGTTGTCGAGAATCTTATCCTTGTAGCCTTGCACTTGGTTTTCGATTTTTACGCGAGTGGTGCCGATGAAGGGTTCGCGTGCTCCAAGCGCTTTGCCGAGGGCATAGCTTTCATAGCGGTCGAGAATTTCGTTAGAGGTATTGAACAATACGATATTCTTGGATTGAAGATCTGCGATCGTGCGCTTGTTGACAATGACCTCGGAGGCAAGCGTTGCACGCTCGTCTTCCTTGGTGCGAGCAATCGCCGCAGCTTTCTGATAGCCCAATTTCCATTCCTCGAGTGCCTTGGTGAATTCCTCGATGCGTTTATCGCGCTCGGCGACTTTGTTATTGAGCTTAGCAATGGTCTCATCTGAGGCAGTTTTATCGGCATTACCCTGCTTAACGAGGGTTGCGTAACGCTTGTCCAGTTCGGTGATCTTGACCGCTTGGTCTTCGGCTTTTTTTTCGGCGATGGCCTTCTCAGCCAATGCATTGGCAGCATCGATTTGTGACGTGCGGAGCTGGAGCATGACCGTCCGGAGTTGCTCGCGGAGCTTGATCGTGGGATCAACTTCCGGAGCCGACTGAAGTGGTTGAGCGAGAAACGCAAACAGAACGGTCGCTGTTAGCGAGACGCATCCGCATCGGTTTGGTGCAAGAAGTCCGAGCCACTTGGAAATGGTTAATGATAAAAAATTCATATAGTAGTTAGAAATTAGCGTTGATGTCAAACTGGATGATGTCGGAACTAAGAGGTGGCCCTGCGATTTCATTAGCACTCATCCAAACAAGGCTGAGACGAACGAAGGGAGATAGCGCGAAAGTACCTCCTAAGGTGAATCCTTTCACGTTGGTGCCGCCACCGCCAAAATCTGAGTCGGTAAAACCGTCAACCACTGCATCACTCTCAACGTAGCGGTAACCAAAGCCTGCCTGCCAATCACCAAACGCCTCAAGGGCAGGCTTGCCAACCACAAGGGCCGTGTACCAACCAAAATCGCCACCTTCGTACACGTTATCACCACCACGATTGGTGATGGCGGTGATTTCGTTAGTACTAGAATCGAATGCGATGTTCTTCGTTGCCTCACCCACGAGAGAAATGGTCACAGGATCGTATCCGTCATACTCAATCTTACCGGTCATCGTTAGATTTTCGAACTCAGAAGAAAGCCCATAATATTGATATTGGTCTTCATTGCCATAGTCATTCGCTGAGGTCGAATTATCGATGTCACGGAGAGCCATGTAAGTATTTCCACGTTGAGCGAAGCTTGGGCGTGTTGTGTCGGTGTTGCCCGCATCACGGTCACTTAACGGAATATATGGTTTCGATAGCTTGCCTTGAACTCCGTCAAAACCGTAATAAGCGATGGCGAATTTGGTTTTCCAGTCCTCTGCGACTTTCCAATCGACGCCAATTTGTGCACCCGTCAGCCATTTGTTAGTGCTTGGATATTTCGTTGGCTGATTCTCAGCTGAATTGACATCCGTATTATAGATTGGAAAATAACCACCTGTAAAAAACGTGGAAACATTGTCGTTAATTTTAACTTTCCCACGCACTGCCAGACCATCGAATCCGAGATCCTTATCCCATTGCATTTCGCTCGAGAAAAAAGGATTATCAAAGCGACCTGCTAGAAATACCAACTCCTCGCCGCGCCCAGGTCCGACGTCGTAGCTTAAAAATGCTCGATCAATCCAAATGGCATATTTTGAAAAGTCACCACCAGAACCGCCCAAGGTTTGGTTCGATGAAGTGGGCGCGTTATTATCCCCCGTAACGAGGCGGATTCCACCATTAAAACCCTCACCAATCATGATGTCCGTGCCGATACGAGCTCTCAAACGGATTCGATCGCGATTTTGGTCGACGTTGTATTGCTGCGCATAGTTAGGATTAGTTTGCGATGCGTCGTAGGGTTTATCTCTATTGATGGCGTTGAAATTAGGAAACGCACCTGAGTCATCGTTACCATCAGGATAGATTGTGTTTTCCCAACGAACCCGGAGATCGCCGAACGGGCGAAACTTGGAAGTCCAATCTGGGTATTTTTTCTCGCTCCATTTCTCCTCACGGGCCGCAGCCATGAGTTCCTGTTTGATTTGATCGCGCATGTTGTTTTTAACAACCTCAGGGATGTAGGTGATGCGCATTTCATCTGGGTTTGGTAGGGGAGGAAGAGCGGCGACATCGGCTTGAGCAGATGCATTCTGCGAGGCGGTGACGGCATCGGCCTCCGCTTGTTGAATCATCTCGCTTGCTTCCGCTTGGGTAAGGATGCCTTTTTGCACGAGGCGATTGATGAGATTCACCGTGACATTTGGAGACGGTGCCGCAGGAGCGATGGCCGGTAAATCTGATGGTAGATCAGACGAACGTGGGGCCTCAATGGTGGGATCCAGTGCTTCTGATGGCGCAGGGGTGCTTGCAGGTGCCTCGACTGGAGTGGTCTCGGTGGCGACTTCGTCTTCTGCTCGTAGCTGACTGCTAGCTCCGAGGAAGGCGACGATGAGGAATGAACGAACAAAGAACATAGAAATAGAAAATAGAAGTTAGAGCAACGCCTTGCTGGCGGAAATACGAAGGACAATAGGGACGGGCATATCCGCGGGCGGTGCTTGCGGAAGCTGTAATCCAGTTAGAATTTGATTTTTAATGGCTTGATCTACCGCCGGATTTCCGGATGAACCAACAAGTTGCGCACGAGTGATCCGTCCGTTAGAATCTGGCCAGACTCGCACCTGCAGAACCATTTTGGCATTACGTGTGGATGGGTGCCTGCGGAGCGCGTCCGCGATGGACGTCTGGACTTTGGCTGCGTACCAACCGTATTTGCTGCCACCACCTTTACGACCCTTACCGCCGATTTTTCCACCGTTGCCATTGCCACCACTAAGTCCCATGTCGGGACCATTGCCGGCGATACCAGTGGATAGATCATCCGAAGGAGCTTCCAACGGCGTGTTGTCTGGGGGCGGTTCATCATCGGGCACAGGTTCCTGCTCGACCATCTCGTCCTCCTTCGGCGGCTCTTCCTTGGGTGGTTCAACCCTCGGCGGTGGTGGTGGCGGCGGTGGTGGTGGGAGGGTGATCTGAACAATCTCAGATTTCCTCGGTCGTGATTTTTTGCTTTTTCCACCATTGACCAAAAACGACGCGATACCACCTAACAGCACAATCGCCAACACCACCCCAATGAAGAGACGTTGCTTGTTCGGCTTGGGCGGCACCGGTGAAATTGTAGGTCTGGATGACATGCGCAGCAAAAATTACTTTCCGCCCTTCGGCGCTTGGGTTGCGAGGCCGATCTGGCTGATGTTGTTACGACCCAAGACATCAAGCACGTCCATGATTCCTTGGTATTGGTTTTGCCCGTCACCACGCACCACCACGGGAACATCTTTGTTTGCCGCAACGAGCGCCTTTAGTTTGGAATCAAGTTCATCAAGGGTTACACCGACAGCGTTGAGCTTGATCTTACCGGAGGTATCGATCGTGATCGCCTGCGTTTTAGGCTCCTCCATTTTCTTAGCAGCACTCTTGCTAGCGCTTGGCAAATTTACCTTCACGCCCTGCACACCAGCAGTGGTCATGATGATGAAAATCAGCAGGAGAACGAGGTAAAGGTCCACCATCGGGGTGACGTTGATGTCGTCGTAGTTACTTTCTGAAGAGGCCATGGGAATTTGAAATTTAAGAATTAATGGCTTGAGCCGCCACCGTTGGAATCAGATTCAGCATTAAGAGGCCGATAGAACTCGGCCATCTTGGCGACAAACTCGTCGATGAAGACCTGCATCAAGCCGAGTGAGTTTTTGATACGTCCGTTTATATAACTGTAAATGAAGAGCGCAGGAATGGCGACAACGAGACCAACAACGGTTGCGAGAAGCGCTGAAGCAATACCCGGGGCGATGGAATTGACGTTGACCTCACCAGATTTCGCAATGATCGCGAAAGTGATCATCACGCCCACCACAGTACCTAACAATCCAACATACGGCCCACCGGCAATACTCATGGTGAGGTAAACGAGGCCGTCGGAGAGGCGGTGAGTTTCATGGACCAAGCCCGCGTCAAGGCTAGCGCGAATTGCCTGAATGGAACGGCCGGAAAGGCCATGAACGCGCGTGTTATCTTGATCAAGACGGTGGCGGATTTCATCGGCTCCGATCTTGTAAATATGGAAGAGCGGAGATTTCTGGATGAGCGATTGATCGGAATCGTCTACTTGCCCGCCGAGGCTGCTAACACTCTTGTTGTCTTCTGTATCGAGCGCCGTGAGATCGGTGGAGAGCTCTTTCCATTTTTTAAGAAAAATCTTTGTCCCCTTTTCAATGGAATTCAGATAGATGAATTTTTTCACCGCAACGGTCCAACCGACAACGATCATGATGGCGCAGACACCGATGGCGATCCAACCGTCAAACATCATGTTATTGGCAATATCGCCAAAAAGTGATAGATGCTCCATGACACCACCATGCTCGCCGCCGCCTTCGCCCATTTCCATCGCACCGATGGAGAGGGTGCGTTGCGCAGTATCCGAGGCACCTTGCGTCGCAAACATAAGTTTCGCCCATGATTCGGTGCGGGCTATTTTTGAAATGCTTAACTCATCGAGCTCACCGCTGAATGAATTAATTCCAGTAGCCTCGGTGACGAGACCACCTATGGAATAGGGACTATTTAAGGCGGGTAGTGTGCCCTCAATGCTTGCATAAGTGACTCCATTCACGACGAGCTTCAATGTCATTCCATCCGCCACGAGCACTAGGTGACTCCAAACCAAAGGCGCGAGAGGCGCACCAGCCTGACTGCGGGTGGAACCAAACTGGATCACTGGAACCCCCTGATCGATAAGCAAACGGATCGAATTCTGACCGTCAGCACGACTCAGGATGACAGCATTCTCTTGGAGAGCCGAAGGTTTAATCCAAGTGGAAATGGTCAAAAGTTGGCCAACTTTCCACTCCAATGTTGGCGTGTTAGGAATTAATACAGGAGAATTTCCTAGCAGACGAAGACCGTTGCCGATGAGTGAACTCTCTGCGGTGGTTGCGACGGTGTCGGAATTGTTAGTATTGGCCGTGGCGTCTGTAGGAGCCGTGCCACGTCCAGCAAAGTGATAGACCAGAACGGTGTCCGAGTCATAGGTGGCGGTGGGCTTTTCGGGCGCTGACATGGCAGCGTCGACATTGCCGTAGTAAACATTAATGACTTCCTTCGATGCAGGCTTCACCTCCGGAAACTTCACCCAAACAAATGCCTCGTTCAGTAGGTTGTCATAACTCTCGATCTGGTGTGACAAGATCGTCTTGCCATCGGCAGCGACGAAACGCAGGTCACTACCGTCCTCACGAGCGTTGGCAAATTGGAAATTTCCATCATGAAGACGAACCAGCACCGTGACAACGCCTGCTGGATCGGTGATTCCGGCAGCGTCTGCTCCGGTGTCGAGGGTGAGCGGTTGGCGCTGTGACCAGTCCGGATTCCACCATGCGGCGGCGGCTTCTTCTGCTTGCAGATGACCCGTCAGAACGACTGATATGGCTAGACGACTAAGCAGTGAAAATATGGAGCGTTGATTCATAAGATTGAATAAATTATTGTTAGAATTCGGCCCAGCTGCGGAAAGTGACGCGGACTTCGCCTTGGTCGGTGTCTGCTTGCTCAACAAGCGGGTAGGCCACATCCACTGATCCGTTGTAATGTTTGTGAAACTTCACGCGGCTACCAATACCTAAACTTGCCAGACTGAACTGCGATTCTTGACCAGGTAGTGCATCATAAATTCCTACCATCCCAGCATCGCTGAAGGCGAAAAAACGCCACTCGTTAGATTCACGATCTGACACCTTGCCCGCATCGGTGGAATTGCCGATCAACGATGGGCTCAAAAACTCGACTGTACCGAAAAAACCGTTATCACCTAACACCGTGGCCTCAAGGTAGCCCCGCACCGTGTCGAGTCCCCCACCCGCAAATTGTTCGGTGTTGACGAGTGGTTGACTTGCAACCTGCCCTTGGAATTTTCCAAATAACTGAAAATCGCACGGTAGGTCTCGAGTGTGGGCCAAATCACCACGCAAATAGACGTAACTTCCATCTGCATTGTAGCGCTTGTTTGCGTAGTCTTCCTCACTGTCACCAGCGCCACGCAAGCTGAAATTAAGCGATGTGTTAAGCGCTGTGAAACTCGTATCGTGCATCCAAGTGGCCATGTAGTTTGCACTCAGTGGGTAATATTCAATCGGAGATGATATGATATCTTCACCGATGACGATATCTTCTTCGAGGTTTTTCCAATCGATACCGAGGGTGACATTTTGATAAAACTTGGGAGTGGTTGGCAAATCTAGCAGCATACGTAAGCCGGCGATTTCTCCGCGACCAGCGACTGCGCCACCTCCGAGGGTAGAGACATTGCTGTCCTGCTTGGTCGCTTGCGCCATCAGACTCATGCCCTCCGAAATACGAGCCAGATAGTAGCCAGAGAAAACAAGTGCGTCGTTGGTATTTTCCGGTGCGATTTGAAAACTCAATCCACCCGTGTGTCCTAGCTGAAATAAATTTCCATAGCTCAACGAACCATTGACCCGGAGTGGTGTGGTGTTCGCACTGTATCGGTTGTTGAGTTCTAACGACCCATGCAGCGGTAGTTTGTCTTCGACATTGAGATCGATGTCTACCGTCCCTGGTTCCACGCCTTGCCGCAAGACCGGTGTCACGCGCCGGTCACCCAAGCGGTTGAGGGCCACGATCTCCTTCCCGACCTGTTTTAAGTCCGGCACGTTGCCTTCCGCGATCGAAGGGGCCTCGCGCTTGATCTGGCTTGGCAAAAACCAGCGCGCGCCGTTCACCCGAAGCCGCCCGACTTTGTTTTCGACCACCTCCAAACGGATCACCCCACGGCGGGGATCTTGCTGAGGAACGTTAACCGAGACGGTTTGAAATCCTTTATCGTGATAGACTTTTTCCAGTGCCATGCGCGCCTGTTCGACGTCGTTCGGCGTGCGTGCTGGACCGAGAAACGGATAAACCGCCTCTTCTACTTCAAGGTTTTTCAGACGCTTCGCCCCGTCTACGCGGTATTCGCGGATGTAAAAGGTGACGACTTCCTCCACCCCAAGTGCCGACTGACTCAACACCAAAAACAACGAACCTAACGCCGCTAGGACCATAGGTAGATTGAAGTTAGATGATTGAAGGAAACGCATGCCAAAGCCCTGAGGTAAAATTGAAATCAAGAATCATCGAGTCAGCCAATTTGTCTCAAGGGCACCAATGTGACGAAACCGTCACATTGGCTCAATTCCCCAACCCTAGAAGCTATTTTAGTCGCCTCTCGGCCCTCAGCATTCCGCATCCCGCCGCCACATCGATGCCTCGGCGTTGGCGGAAGGTGCATGGGATGCCACCCGCAATTAGGATTTTTTGAAACTCATGCCCGGCATCGCTCTGTAATCCCGCGAAGCCTCCCGTGGGGTTGAGCGGGATCAAATTGATGTGCGCGTCGATGCCGGAAAGTAACTCCAGCAAGCGCTTGGCCGTCTCCGGCGAGTCGTTTTTTCCAGCGATGAGCGTCCACTCGAAAAAAATCCGCCTCCGAGTGATCACCGCATATCGTCGGCAGGCATCGATCAGCATGGCCAGCGGCCAACGCTTGCTCGCCGGCACCAATGCGGCGCGTTCCTCCTCAGTCGAACCGTGTAAACTGACAGCGAGACAGTACGGCCGTTCTTCCTCCGCGAGCCTGAGGATGGCCGGAACAACGCCCACGGTGCTGATGGAAATCCGCGTCGGCCCGATGCCCGACCCTCGTCGATCTGAAATCGTTTCCAGCGCGGCCATCACGGAGTCGTAGTTATGAAGTGGCTCGCCCATTCCCATGAGAACCATATTTCTAAGGCGTTTTTTAGGATCGATGGCTTTTAAAACTCGTCGCACGTGAAGCACTTGCGCGATGATTTCTCCGGGTCTCAAGTGCCGGACAAAACCCATTTGCCCGGTGGCACAGAAGACACAACCCATCGCACAGCCCGCCTGAGTACTCACACAAACTGTGTGCCGGCCAGCATAAGCCATCAGCACCGTCTCGATCGTCTGACCATCGCGCAGTCGCAGCAAAAATTTCCGCGTCAGTCCGTCTGAGCTGTAAATTTCATCCACCAGTTCAGGCGCATCGAGAAAAAACCGCTTCCCCTCCCCCACGGAGTCTGCGACCCAGCGTTTGAGCGGCGGCAGGAAATCCCGCGATGCCAAATCCAGCTCACCATGGCCGTGGATCACCCGCCAAAGGACTTTGGCATGATGGAGAATCACTCCGTCGGCCGCGAGCATGGCGACCAGTTCGGAAAATCCGAGGTCATGCAAAGATCTTGGAGAAGTATCGCTCACGTCTGAATGCAACCCCGTCAGCACTGGCTTTCAAGCGAGATCTCGCCACCGAGACCAAAAGCGGTATTAGAATCTTGAAATGCTTCTAAATTAGCCAGTCAACCCTTGGGATTAGCTCCTCTCATTTCTAACTTTATTTCATCGCCCCTTTGCTCAACGTTCGGATGAACGCTGAACGCTTGGCAAACCGACTGACGCCAACGCGACCGCTCGCTACAAGCATCGGAAAGGGCTTTCAATCTGCGTTTACTAAAATGGCTAAATCGTAAAAGCGGTAGAATATCCCAGCCCGATATGGGAAATAGTCTCGCCATGGGCAAGTTGCTGCTTAAGGAATTCTCGTGTCGATGTCTAGCCTTCCAAACTCAACCGAAGAAATCCAACACCTACGCGACTTGTCACCGCAACAGGTGCGCTCAGGCCTAGCAGCTTGGCTTGGTTGGCTTTTTGATGGACTCGACATGCACCTCTATACATTGGTCGCGACAGCATTCGTGGCGCAGTTGCTTGTCACGAGTGAGGCAGATCCAGAGGTCGGGCAAAAAGCATCGATCATCCAAGCTGCGTTTCTCATCGGCTGGGCGCTCGGCGGCGGAATTTTTGGGCGGGTGGCAGATCTTCTAGGCCGAAGCAAGACACTGATTCTGACTATTCTAACATACGCATGCTTCACTGGGTTATCGTATTTCTCAACCGAATGGTGGCACCTGATGATTTTTCGCTTTATCGCGGCGTTAGGGATCGGCGGCGAGTGGGCGGTGGGCGCCTCGCTTATCTCGGAAACATGGCCAAAGAAATGGCGACCTTGGATCGCGGCGACACTGCAAAGCGCGGTGAATCTTGGTATCTTGTTAGCTTGTCTAGCAGGAGCTTTACTTGAGGGTCATCCGCCACAGTGGATTTTCTTGGTGGGAATTTTACCGGCTTTTATCACGCTGTGGATTCGCCGAGCGGTGCCGGAGACGGAAGAATGGACGGAGGCGAGAAATGATCAACCCGCGCCGAGCATTCTCGAACTATTTAGTCCTCAGGTGCGAAGTGTCACTTGGCGTGTGATGCTGATCTGCGCGGTGTCGCTGACTGCGCACTGGACATTCATGTTTTGGCAACAAAGTTACATTCGCGCCCTACCAGAAGTTGGAAATTTAAAGGCGGCGAAAGACCAAGCGACCGTGATGGCACTGCTCTGGATCATGATCGGATCTCTGATTGGAAACTTCGTAGCGGGAGGACTCGCAAAAATGATGGGCTTCGGTAAAGCCATCGCGCTGATGTTGCTCGGCTATTTTGTGGTGATGTGGTTCACCTTTTCGCGCGGTCACAGCTTAGATACCACTTACGCGTTGTTTGCCATCATCGGGCTGATGCAAGGGTGCTTCGGCTTATTCACCATGTGCCTGCCTCCGCTGTTTCCGGTTCTCTTACGCAGCACAGGCGCTGGTTTCTGTTACAACATCGGCCGGATTCTATCAGCCGCCGGCGTGGTGTTTTTCGGTATTTTTAGTAAGGTGCAAGGCGACTTCGCCGGGGTATTGTTGGCAGCCTCTTGGTTGTTCATTCCCGCAGCGGCATTCGCACTGATGTTGCCGAACCCAAGCGAACGCGCTTGATCGCGGACGGCGCATCAGGACATGCTTTCCGCAAGCCATGAAGGAACTCATCGAAGAACTCGAACGCTGGGGAGCGGATGTGATCTTCGGTCGTGCCAAAGGATTTCGCGCAGCGTTGATGCGATTTTCGATGCGGGCACTGTCTGGAGTTTTTCGACTGATCGTACAAATCCGCCTCATGCGCTACCGCCGGGGATGGCGAGCGCAAGCACACCTGGGAACGCAGGTCATCGCCATTGGAAATATCACGGTAGGTGGCACAGGAAAAACACCGGTGGTCGAACTGTTAGCACGATCACTTCGCGACCGAGGGCGGCGCGTGGCGATCCTTTCCCGCGGATACAAAAGCAAGAAACTTGATCGACCACAAAAGTGGCTAGATAAAAACGGCGAACTCATCTCGGACGAGCTGATGCCAAAGGTCGTCTCAACAGGCTCCGCGCTTTTGCTAGATTCAAAATTTGCTGGAGACGAGCCATTCATGCTGGCGAAAAATTTAGATGGGGTGGCGGTTGTTGTGGATAAAAACCGTGTGAAAGGTGGAGTGTTCGCCGTCGGCCAGTTAGAATCGAATACGCTCTTGCTGGACGATGGGATGCAGTACCTCGACTTGGCCCACTCGATCGACATCGTGCTAGTGGATTCCACGGCGCCCTTCGGCACGGAAGCCTTGTTGCCTCGTGGGACGCTACGAGAGCCACCGAAAAACCTGCGCCGCGCCAGTTACATCCTCATCACCAAATGCAACGGTAACCCGAACGACTCGTTGATTTCCCGCATCCGAAAATACAACCCAACCGCACAAATTATTGAGTGCACCCACGGACCAATTTATCTCGAAGATGTCTTCACCCGCGAACGTCAAACGTTGGCGTTTTTGCAAAGCAAGTGGGTCGGAGCAATCAGTGCCATCGCCGTGCCTGAAGCATTCGAGGGGTCGCTCGAAAAACTCGGGGCACGAGTGGAAATCCGCCGTCGATTTTCAGACCATTACCGATTTTCTCG
>VFJU01000549.1 GCA_009885905.1 Verrucomicrobiota bacterium | reverse complement strand
TTGGCTTCTTGGTCTTCTTTTTCTTCTTTTTGGCCTTTTTCACTGCGGGCGTGGCCTCGTCAGCGGCGGCTTGTCGGGCATCTTGGACGACCAGCGTGTCGTCGGTGAAGAGCAGGATGTGACCTTGATGAAGCAACCAGAAAAGATCGGCCGCGAATTCGGCTGGGGGGGCGGTGCTTCCTTCGGGCAACACCGCTTTCCAGAGGCCTTCGAGCTTGGCGGGGGGGTTCTCACGGATCCACCCGACCATGATTGCTGGGCGCTCGGCGAGCACCGCGTCCAGGGCGAGTGGGTGCGGTCGGGCGGGTCCGGTATGGAGTTTGCCGTGGCGTTTGAAAACGGGTAGATGTTCCGCCTCCACGGCCCGGCACACGGCGGGAATTAAGGTGGCTGGATGATTGCGGGCGTGGGTGCCGGCGATTTTTAAAGAGGTGAGTAGCGATGGGGAGAGGTTCTTGGGCGAGATCGCGCCAGAGACATTGGCGACGCGGACTTCTGCGAACGCCTTGTCGAAACAACGTGAGCCAAGAGCGAGCTCGGCTTCGTTGCGGTCGTTGATCCATGCCTCGTCGTCCTCGCCTTTGATCCGCCAACGGATCATGGTCTTCATGGTTTCTAACCAAGCGTTGACCGCTTCATCCCCACGCTCGGTACGGACTTTGGATGAATAGATTTCAAATGGCATTCTCGCAAATCTCTCACGGTGGAGACGACGCAAGTTAGTCTGATAGGAATGGTAATTCACCGGACCTAACCATTCTCCAGAGACCCCGCAGCGAGCGATGGCTTGGAAGTTTCCAGTTGGGGGATCGACATCGATGGTTTCTTCTTCAATGAGATCGTTGCGTAAATCAGAATTCCAAAGGTGGCGACAAGCTTCCTCGCGTGTAAGGAAGACTGTCTCTTCTAACTTACCGACGATGAGAGGTGGGCTGGATGCCACTGCCTCGAAAATCGCACGGCAACGAGATTTTTCTGCTAGGATAATTTTAGCGACATCAAACAACGGATAGACTCTTGCCACTTGGTGGACTTCCTTGCCGATTAGATGGATGGCTTTTGGATCCGGTGTGACCGATACGCTGACACCCACAGCGGGAGGTGCTTCCAGCTGCGGAGGCGGGCTATTTTGACGATCACTGTAATGATTGCCACGGCCTTGGGGTGGTCGCCTACGGTCGCCGCCGTCTCGGTCGCGTGATCCTTCGGTTGCTCTAGATCCTCGCTCGCGATCGTCCCGGCGTGGTGGTCTGTCTTCGCCCCCCGCGTAGGCCTTCGGTTTGCGATCCGACTTGTCGTCGGAGGCGCGAGCCCATGCGGGTCCGAGGGCAAAACTCGATAAGAGGCTGTTCAGTGGGTTGTTGTCAGAATCACTCACAGCGGAACTCTATGAAATGAAATTGGAAATGACAACCCAGCTTACATCAAAATGTCGCTGAGTTTTGACGCTGCAAAAATTGCAAAATCCGACGGGTCGCACCGTGGTGCATTGCGAGAGTGGAGGTCGCTTGACGAGTCATTTGTTCTGCGCGTTTTGGAACAAGCGCGGTGCGGATTGCCTGCGAAAGTGCGGATGAATCAGCGGCAACGATGCAAGCACCTGCGGCGACGAGACGGTTTGTGAGTGGTTGAAAATTTTCCATGTGTGCTCCCGTGATGATAGGTTTCTCCGCGAGGATTGCCTCACATGGATTCTGTCCGCCACTTGATAGAAAACTTTTGCCGATAATCACCACATCTGCATGAGCGGTCCAGTCGCTGAGCTCGCCGGTGGAGTCGACCACGAAAACACACCGCTCGTTCACCACGCTAACAAGCGTCTCGCTCGACGATCGCAGCTTCACCACGAAGCCCGCTTTTTCCAAACTCGCGGCGACTTCCACCCGCCGCTCGGCGTGGCGTGGCACGAGGACAATCAGTGCTTGCGGCGCAGCTTCGTGGGCTGCTTGGGCGATGAAAGCGTCCTCGCCAGCGTGGGTGCTCGCGGCAAGGATCACGAGGCGTTCTTTGCCGAAGTGATCGAGAATTTTTTGGAAATCTGGCCGACGTTTCGGATGTTCGCCGCTGCCGGGATCAAACTTCAGGCTGCCGGTCAGGTGGATTTTTTGATGATCGACTCCAAGGGTTTTCCAGATTTCGGCATCTGCCGCTTCTTGGAGGGTTACTCCGTCTAACAAACTGTAAATTGGCCTCAACCAATTCGCGAAGCGGGTGAAGCGACGGGCGGACCGTGGGGACACACGGGCGTTCACCACGCGTACCGGGATGTGGCGAGCGTGGCATGCTAACAGAAGATGAGGCCAGACCTCGCCCTCGATGAGAATCACTTGCTCAGGCTCGAAGCGATTGAGGTATCGATTCACCATGGGGGATAAATCTAACGGTGCGTAGGTGACACGAAGGCGGAGGATCTTTGCGGAAGTAGCGACGGCGTGGCCGGTGGCGGTGCCGGTTGCCAGCACGAAATCGCGCAGGGGTTCGCTGAGTCTCCACTCGCGGATTAATTTTAGCGCCAGCAGAGTTTCGCCCACGCTGACGGCGTGAATGTGTACCGCATGACAGAGTTCATATTCCAGTGGCGTGGTGTAGACGGTGACTCGCTCGCCGAGATGCGTGCCCATTCCGCCGCGCCGCAGCATCTTCACCAACCAGCCGGGAAAGGCGGTGATGAAGAGCAGCGGCAGGATAAGACGGTAAGCGGTTAGAGCTAACTTTATTCGCATCTGAGATCGATTTAAGCAGGGTCTGTGGCGGAAGCGGCGGAAAAAAATAGGATCGCACTGCTGCCGTATTCCCGGCGGTCGGTGAGGATGAAATCATCACAGCACGGTGATTTCTGGTGAGCGGAAATCTCGGCGACCAGCCAGCCACCGGCAGCAAGGCGGGGTGGGAGCAAGCGAGAGTCTAGCAGGTCTGCGATGTGATCTTTGTCGCCATAGTGTTTCCAGTACGGTGGATCGGCGAAGATGATGTCGTATGTCGCGGCATCGCGTTTGAGGAACGAAACCACGTCAGACTTGGTGAAGCGACCGCCGTCAAGATGAGACTTGGTTAGATTTTCTGTGATCACCGTGCCGGCTTGACGGGAGTCGTCGACGAAGAGGCACGAGGCGGCGCCGCGGCTGAGAGCCTCGAGTCCAAGAGCGCCGGAGCCTGCGAATAAATCCAGCACGCGGGTGTTTTCGATTTTCTCGCCGAGGATCGAAAACACCGCTTGTCGGACGAAGTCGGTGGTGGGTCTAGCAACCGCCGAGGGTACCTTGATGGCGATGCGCCCAGCTTTTCCGGCGATGATTCTCATGGGGCGTTGTTTAAAGTTTGAACTTCGCCACCGGACCGTCCTTGCCGATTCGGACGAGCAACTCGCGAATATTTCCTAACGCTTCCACATCGAACGCTGTGCGCTGAGGAGTCGCGAGAGGAGTGAGTGATGGTGCGCCATGAAGCATTGGGAAAAGACGATCGACGATGGCGTTGGTGGTTTCTGGCGATGCGACCAGACGTGCGGCACCTGCTGCTTGGCCGTTTGCGAGGACGGTGGCATTTCCTAACAGTGAGATATCTTCGCTGGTGAAGCGGGCGTCAATGCACGAAATGGCACCGCCACGCAGGAGGGTGATCGCGCTGGCTTTATCGAATGTGGTTTGGTGGTTAGCGATTTGGATTTTTGGGGAAAACGCTTCGGTGATGAGGTCTGCATACCAGCTACCGGGCGCGAGCAGGAATCCTTTAAAGGCAGCGTTAGCAGTGACCGTCTCGGAGCTTATTTGGGCGCCGTAGGGAAGTTTGATGGGTTGGAGCGGCTGGTTAGGAAATTGCGCTCGGAATTGCACCGGGAAGCCGGGTTGTAGCACGATCACGCTGGCGAGTTTCACTTTGTAGTGGTGGATTTCCGTGTCGAGCGGCTTGAGTGCCAG
>VFJU01000485.1 GCA_009885905.1 Verrucomicrobiota bacterium | reverse complement strand
TGTGAGACGTGTAGAGGATCGATAAGCCATTTTCTTTTTGCAGCTTGCGGAGCAATTTCCGGACTCGGTCGGCGATGTCTGGGTCGAGCGATGCGGTTGGCTCATCGAGTAGCAGAATACGAGGGTCATTGAGTAGGGATTTTGCTAGGTTCACCCGGGTCGACTCCCCAGCAGAGAGCTTGCCAGTTACCGATTTTCGCAAATGGGTTATATCTAACCTTTCTAGCAGCGAATCGATCTTTTGCTTGGCGTTTTTTATGCCGTATAGCTTGGCGAAGACGGTGAGATTTTGCCAAACGAGTAAGTTGGATGGTAGGGCGGTGTAGGCGGAGGAAAAATTGATTTGGCGGAGGATTTCGATTCGGTGTTTCCAGAACTCTAGACCAAAGATACGAACTCGGCCAGAGGTAGGCGTGGTGAGTCCGAGTAAGAGATTCATCGCAGTGGTCTTGCCGGCACCATTTACGCCTAACAATCCAAGGGATTCACCGGGAGCCAGCGAGAATGACAACCCGTCGAGCGCAGTGAATTCGCCATAGCATTTAACAAGTTGGTCCGCCTGAAGAATTGGGGTATTAGCGAGCATCTGTGGATCGTTGCTCAGATCAGTTTGATTTACGAGAGTCAATTGGATCATCGAGGTTGGATGATCGGCGAAGGATGCTAATCGATCATATTACCGCTAGGAAATTTTCACGGAATTGTCATGTTTTGGCGTGGATTTATTTTCAAAGCCAAAAAATTCTGAGGAAAAAGCACTTTCCGTAACCCAGTTGTTACGCCGAATGAAGAACTTGTTAGAATCTCAGATTGGTGAAATGTGGGTGGAGGGTGAGGTTTCAAATTTACGTAAACAGGCAAGTGGGCACTGGTATTTCTCACTCAAGGACGAGGGAGCGCAAATTTCTTGTGCGATGTTTGGTGCGAAAAAACGAGAAGGTTCGGAATCGTTAGAAGATGGAGCGAAGGTACGAGTTTTTGCGGAAGCGAGTGTTTACGAGGCGCGTGGTCAACTTCAGATCATCGTCCAAAAAGCTGAGCGTGCGGGTGCTGGGGATTTACAGGCGAGATTTGAATTATTGAAACGCAAGCTGCTCGCTGAGGGTTTGTTTGATTCTGATAGAAAAAAAGCTATTCCAAAATTTCCGCACGTTATTGGAATCATCACTTCTGGCACAGGGGCCGCGTTGCAGGATATCATCAACGTGTTGACGCGCCGTGCACCATGGGTGCAGGTTGTGCTTTTTCCGGTGCGCGTGCAGGGCAGGGGAGCGGAGATGGAAATCGCTCAAGCGATTGAAAAAATGGGTGATCCGGAGGCATTCGGTTATCCCCGCTGTGAAGTCATTATTGTGGGTCGTGGGGGTGGATCGATCGAAGACTTATGGAATTTTAACGAGGAAGTCGTCGCGCGAGCGATCGCGGCGTGCCCAATTCCGATTATTTCCGCAGTGGGCCATGAAATTGATTTTACCATCGCCGACTTTGTGGCCGATCTGCGGGCGCCCACACCCAGCGCTGCGGCCGAATTGGCAGTTCCAGATGGCGCTGAATTGCTCGCACGAATCGGGCAAATGCGACTGAGAATGGCGCGCCTTACGCGCGAACGATTAAAGCGCTCGCAACATGCGGTGGATTCGCTCAAACGCGGTGCCCTGCAGCGGGATGGCGAGAAGCTTTTACGCGAAACGGTCATGCAGTTGGATTCGGCGCGTGTGCAACTTTCCCAAGCCACACGTGGCGCACTGGACCAGTTATTCGCACGGCTGCATGAGGCCCGTGTGCGTCACCAACAGCATCATCCAGCCATCGTGTTAGAGCGACGAATGGATGCTGTGGCAAACTTACAACAGCGATTCGAGCGGGCGGCGAAGAACCAGGTGACCTTGCGTGGTAATGGTCTGGATCGTTTACGAGGATTGCTGAGAGCGCTTGGCCCAGAATCCGCTTTTCAGCGGGGGTTTTCAATCACGCTGGGACCGGACGGGAAGATTGTTACCTCAGCTGCTACCCTCAAGCCAGGCGAGGGGATGCGGACCAAGTTTGCGGACGGTGAGACGCTGAGCGTGGTGCGGGCGGCCATTTCTCCATGATATTTTAGCATCATGGCCGAGCCTTAGGCCTTAAAATAACCACGGGCGCCGGATCCCTATTTCCGACACCCGTGGGCCCTTTTGGGGGGCTTTTGTGCTATCCCTTACATTTAAGAAGATATCATGATTCTCGAAGTTCTCTATACCGTGATCGCGTAGTCGGTAGGATCCGTTCGTAAATGCTCGATTGCTTCACGCAAATTCTCGGCGGTGACGGTGTCGACCACCTTTGCGCTGCCGAGAGAATCTAACACGACAAAGCGAATAGCCCCAGCTGAAAACTTTTTATCACGAGCGAGTTTTTCCATCACCCTAGCGGTGGTGATGTCTGAAGAAAGAACGAGTGGAAGGTGGTATTTTTCTAGCAGTCTAATGACTTTTGCGGTGTCAGTGGGTGAAAGGTTTGCGTGTCGCTCGGATAGAAATAACGCGGCACGGATTCCAAGAGATATCGCCTCACCATGAAGCATTTGACCGTAAGGAACTGAGGCCTCGATGCCATGACCGATGGTATGGCCGAAGTTGAGCAGTGCTCGGATGTCTTTTTTTTCGTGTGGATCGGCTTCCACGACGCGTGCCTTGATTGCGATGTTGCGGGCGATGAGATCCGGCGGAACATCACGATTCGAAGGGTTAAATGCCTCAAGTGCCTCCAGCATCGATGAATCTCGGATCAGCGCGTGTTTGATCGCCTCTGCGAATCCCTCACAGAATTCGCGGTCGGGAAGAGTGCACAGAGTTTCTGGGTCGATGAGTACTAACAAAGGTTGATGAAAAGTACCTAGCAGGTTTTTCCCTTCTCCGACATTGACTCCCGTTTTGCCACCGACGGACGAGTCCACTTGAGCGACGATGGTTGTAGGAACTTGAACAAAGGGAATGCCGCGTAGAAAAATGGACGCGACGAATCCGGCAAGATCGCCAACAACGCCACCCCCTAGAGCCACAACGAACGATTTGCGGTCATGACCACTCCGGATCATTTCCCTGCAGAGAGTTTCTGCTTGGGTCATCGATTTCGAGGCTTCGCCCGGTGTTACGGTGTGCAAAGTTGGCAAGAATCCCGCGGCTTCAAGCGAGGCCATGAGAGTTCCTGCGTGGAGGCGGGCGACCGTTTCATCACTGATGACCGCAATCCGTGGACCTGAAATTCCAGCATTTTTCATCGATTCACCGGCACGCGCAAGCAAGCCTAGTTCAACATGGACCGGGTAGGGCGAGTTGACGAGTTCGACATAAACGGAAGGCATGGACTGAGCATGAAACATGTGCGGCACTTGTCGAGTCCATCTCCCGGGTAAGTCATAGGTGGATTTCCAGAATGTCATGGCTTGCTGGTCTGGTGGGCTCTCCCTTACTCTTCAAACATGCCACCAGCACCCCGCCGTTCGTCCCGAAATCAAATGGGTAGGAACTCAGACACGCCTCGGGCGGATACAGTCCATTCTAAAGACCGTGGGTGGGATGCTGTGGCGTCTTGGTATGATAAACTCGTCGGCGAGAGCGGATCGAACTACCACCAAAATGTGATTCTACCTGCTGCGCTGCGGATGCTCGCGCCTCAACGCGGCGAATCCATTATCGATATTTGCTGCGGGCAAGGGGTGCTGATCAAGCGATTGCTTGACGAGGAAATCGCGAAATTCACCGGCGTGGATGCGAGTTCTCGTCTAATTGATTTCGCAAATTCTCGCCACGGTAACGATCCGAAAGTGAATCTCATCGTCGCGGATGTCTGTGAACCTGGAGTTTGGGCAGATGGCAGTTACGATGCAGCCACCTGTCTGATGGCCGTGCATGATGTGCCAGATTTGGTTGCGATGTTTTCTAACGTATTCCAAGCACTCAAGCCTGGTGGTCGAGCGGTCATGGTGATGATGCATCCATGTTTTCGTATTCCTCGGAAGACGCATTGGGGTTGGGATGGAGATCAGAAAATTCAATATCGGCGGATCGACAGTTATTCGACGCCGTTAGAAATTCCAATCACGACTCATCCGGGAAAAGGAACCGGAGAAATGACACAATTTCATCACAGACCTCTCGCGGATATTTTATCTGCCATGGGCAAAGGTGGATTGGCAGTGGTCGCTTGCGAAGAACTTTACAGTCACCGGCGATCGCAAGCGAATGGACCGTTCAGCAAAGCAGAGCACGCGGCGGCTGAAGAATTCCCGCTTTTTATCGCTTTTAAGGCAGTGAGATTGTAGGTGCTACCAAACTTTATTAGAGCGGGTTTGATGATTGGCGTGCCGATTTTTCAAGACTCCGTCACCTTTTAAAACGTGGGGGTGTTCAAATCACTTGCCCAAGCCTTTTACAATCGAGGTAACGTTGTAGCGCATCATGTCGGTATAACTTAAGCCTCCGGTGCCATCGGCGATCAAGGGTTCTCCGAGG
>VFJU01000124.1 GCA_009885905.1 Verrucomicrobiota bacterium | reverse complement strand
TCACTTACCAAATCACGGCGTCTAACATTCCAACCTCATTTGCTGCCACCAGCCTACCGACCGGGCTCGTGATCAACACCGCTACCGGCGCGATCACCGGCACACCCACTGTGGCAGGAACGACAAGTGTGACCATCTCAGCGACCAATACTGGCGGCACAGGGTCAGCAGTCCTCTCCATCACGATCAATCCAACAGGAGTCGGTGGAACGACCAATCTATTGAGCGAAGATTTCGCCGCGCTCACTACTGGCGGCGACATCACCATAACCGGGACTGCTTCACCCGGCACCACCGAGCTCACCAGCTTTAGTCCTAACTTTCCGACCACCGTCAAACTGTTTTCGGCAGGCGGAAAGGCGAAATTGGGGACATCATCGCTGATAGGTTCGATGACCAGCAAAATCCTGGATTTGAGCGCGAATGGAGGAACCTTCTACGTGAGCTTCAAGGTCAAAGGCTGGACGACGGTCGAGGGAGGGATCAAGGTCACGGTCACCGGCTTGCCTCCACAAACAGCCACTTATACCAACAATATTGCCGACTCCTACGTAACCAAGACTCTCAGCTTCACCGGTGGTACCGCCAATTCCACCGTCAAGTTTGAAACTACCGCCAAGCGGGCGTTCTTAGACGACATCCTAGTGTATTATGACGGCACACCGGCCACTCCCGTGATTACCGCCACC
Source organism: Verrucomicrobiota bacterium (assembly GCA_009885905.1). Lineage (GTDB taxonomy): Bacteria > Verrucomicrobiota > Verrucomicrobiia > Verrucomicrobiales > Akkermansiaceae > Luteolibacter. The sequence goes on along the minus strand of VFJU01000124.1, from coordinate 3,358 downwards.
GGTCCTCTCGCCGCTGCCAGCACCACTTACGGCACCGCCTCTGCCACCCCAAGCAGCTTCAATGTTTCCGGCGCAAATATGACGGCAGGCATCCTCGTCACCCCGCCCGGCGGCTTCGAGGTTTCACTAACCGCTGGTTCCGGTTACGCGTCCACCGTGACCATTCCCGGCACCGGTACTATCGCCAGCACTCAGGTATTCCTCCGCCTCGCCGCCGCCACCACCGCCGGTTCCTACTCTGGAAATGTTAGTTGCAGTAGCGCGGGCGCCAGCCCAGTCACGCTGCCGACGGTCAGCAGCGACGTCCGCCAGAAACTGCTTACCATCACCGCCAACGACCTGAGCAAACCAGCAGGCACCACCCTCACCATGGGGGCAGCGCAAACTACCTTCACCACCAACGGACTCGTCGGGAGTGAAACCATCGGCAGCGTGACTCTAACCGCGAGTGGAGGAACCGAGACGGGCGATCCGGCAGGCACTTATGCCATCACACCCAGCGCCGCCGCCGGAGGCACCTTCAGCGCGAGCAACTACGATTTGAACTACACCGACGGCATCCTTACCGTGACCGCTCCCACCTATTCCAGCTGGCTTGCCAGCTACTCACTCGGCGGACTCACTGCCCTGAATGACGATCCAGACCGCGATGGAAACCCTAACGGAATAGAAAACATTTTCGGTACCGCACCAAATGCCCCCACCACGGGGCTCACCCACGTTTCTGCCACTGCCACCACTCTCGTCTTCCGCCACAGTCGTTCAAACTCACTGGCCAGCGATCTAACGGCCAGCTACGAATGGTCCAAAGACCTCGTCACGTGGCAGAACTCCGCAGCGAATCACAACGGGACGACCGTCACCCTCGCCACGGCAATCATCACCGACACCAGCGCCCCGGCCAACGACCTCGTTGAGGTGACCGCCACCGTTTCGGGTAGCGCCGCCTCCAAGATTTTTGTCCGCCTAAAGGTGTCGAAACCCTGAGGCATAACGGCCGAAGCACGTTTTCGCAGTTTCATCCGCTGCCACATGAATTAATGCGCGGGACCTTGCTGCTCTTGGATGTATTCCTGCTTCAAACCGAGAGCCTCAGGTGCATGTAGGACTAACATCTTCATCCGAATATCTAGCGGAATTGTTTTGCGTGTGGCTTTCGAAATAACGATCATCAGACCGATCGACAATGGCACCGACCAGATGGCCGGTTGTTCACAGAGGATGCGAAGCAACGGATGAGCTTTCCAAAAATCATTGATACCAGCGAATGAGACGAACAACTTGCCCATGGGCCCCTTATCCACCGCAAGCGTACTGGCGTTGACCAAGGCCGCAGAAATCAGCGCGCAAAGGCCGCCGGTCAACATACCTGTCGCCGCTCCCTTCATCGTCATTCCGCGCCACCAAACACTCATGAAAAGTAGTGGAAAATAACTTGCCGCCGCGATGGCAAATGCTTGGCCAACCATGAAATTGATTTCTAACGGCTCTACCATCGATCCTAACAAAACTGAAATCCCACCCACAAAGATGGCGCACCACTTAAACATTTTCATGCGATCTTCGGGCGTCGAATTCGGGCGAAGCATCCGGCCATAGACATCGTGAGCGAGTGCCCCAGTCATCGACACCAGCAACCCTGAAAAGGTGCTCATGAACGCCGCGAAAGCACCCGCACAAGTGATGCCGCTGAGGATCGATCCAAGCATACCGTACTTTTCACGGATCAAGATAGGAAGTTCGAGCACCACTTTATCAGGCCCCTTGGAGCCTGTCGCGGCGTAGAGTTCCGGCAGGAAATTCCGTCCAAGCACACCGAAGATCGGTGGGAAAACGTAAAACACGCCGATCAAGATCATCACCCACATCGTCGTTTTCTTCGCAGCGACTCCATCCGGGTTGGTATAGAACCGCACCAAGATGTGTGGCAGTCCAGCCGTGCCGCAAACCAACGCAACAATCAGTGAAAATGTATAAAGCAAAGAATACGGCCTCGCCTCTTGATCCGAAAGTCCAGCCGCTTTTGCCGCCTTGGTGGTGAGCGGTCCGAACGGCGCGATCCACGCCTCATCTTTAGGCGCCTTTTCGGGCAATGCCACCCGCTCGGGCTTCATCGTTTCCACTGTCTGCACGAGCGCCGGGGCCGATCTAACAACGTCGGAGTCGTTCAACGATAGATTTTTCCCATAGCCACCATAGACCGATAACAACACGAACACCGGCACCGAGATGGCGAACATTTTAATCCAATACTGCACCGCCTGCACCAGCGTGATTCCCTTCATTCCGCCTAACGCCACATTGAGCGTGATCACCACACCGACCACCAACACGCCGACCCAGTACGGCAAGCCTGGGAAAATATATGCTAGAGTCGTGCCCGCGCCTTTCATCTGCGGCATGGTGTAAAAGAAGCCGATGAACAAAACGAAGCAGACGGCAATCTTGCGGAAAACCGGCGAATCATAGCGTCCCTCAGCGAAGTCTGGAATCGTGTATGCTCCGAAGCGGCGCAGCGGCCCCGCGATGAACAATAACAGAAACAAATAACCGCACGCGTAACAAACGGGATACCACAGCGCATCGTAACCCGATAACATCACCATCCCCGCGATACCCATAAAGCTGGCAGCACTGAGGTACTCACCAGAAATCGCAGACGCATTCCACCCCACCGAAACCGAGCGTCCGGCCACAAAAAAGTCAGACGCCGACTTAGACGTTTTCGCGGAGCGAAAGCCCATCCAAATGGTAATGGCGACCGTGATGGCGGAAAAACTTAGAATCCAAAGATCAATTTTAGCAAAGTCCATGACGTAGATTTTCGTTAGAATTTATGCTTGTTACCTTCCGCAGCCTGACGGACTTCTTGCTCTTCCAAAGCCATCGAGCGGGTGATAAATATGCGAGCAATGATCCAAACGTATGGAAAAAATAACACCCCGAGAACAAGCCAACTCAAAGTGAACCCACCAACACGTTGAGCCATAAACTCGGGCATGAGGTAGTTCATCAACGGCATTCCAAATAACAAAATCAAGAACGCAGCCGCACAAGAAATCGAGAGCTTGAGCTGGCGGTGCATCAAATCGCGAAGAAAATTCTCACTGTGAATGAAGTCCGATTCTTTCGGCGTCGGTGGTAGTTGCATAAGATGAATGGATTTAGCAAAGGCTGAGAACTAGAACCCGAGCAGCAAGCGTCAAGAACCATTTACCGGCCGATGAAATGATCGCATTGCGCCAAGTATCCCACGAGCGCTCGCAGCGGTGAGGATTGCTGGAAACGAACTCAAAAACATCAATCGCAAATGGGTCGTCGCTGTGCCTTGATCGCCGCGTGAACAAAGTCACTTTGC
>VFJU01000173.1 GCA_009885905.1 Verrucomicrobiota bacterium | reverse complement strand
CGCCAAGACTTTGCAAAGAGGTTTCAATTTTGCCCAACGTTAGAGCGATGGCGCGGCAGCTTGTTGCCCGACTTCATCAGACGGCTTCCTCGCCGTCGCCATCCGCGCCATGTTCGGGATATTCGATTCCAGCATTTTCTGGCGTTCGGCGTGCACAGAGCGGGCCCATTCCGCTATCTTGTGTGGATCGTAGTCCAAGGATTCAGCGCGGGCAGCCCTAGCAGCCCTTACTTCTTCTATTAGTGGGTTGTTCATAATGATCGGAGTTCGATGAGTGTTCTAGGAGTGCAAATGATTGGAAAATGGAGTTTGTTGTAACCGCAATAATCCATTAAGTCCTTCTGGAGAATTGCATTAGAAAGGTGAGTGCAATTCCACGTAAGAAGATAGTCCATCTCATGCAGAATTACCAGAGCCAAATGCGCCGCATCAATCACAGCCTTCGGGGGTAGCCGAAAAAGCGCAATAATATCCGTCTCAAGCTGTTCGAAGCCTACCGGGATTTCAAGCTCTCGGATGCCAGCCAAACTCTCAATCCTGAGCTTTGCCGCTTCCGGATCCCCTCCGCTTGCTTCATCAAAAGTGAAAATCGAGGAAAAAAGGCGGTAGTGTTTGCGTTCGGTCTCCCACCATTGTCGGGTGGCGTTCTGATCCTCCGAAATCGGCTGTTGTTTGCTCTGACGACCGGTGAGATAGCTGGGGATGGTTGTCTCAATGTAAACGGATTGCATATCCCAAGACTATCGCGCAAGGGCAGGTCTGTAAAGGTGGGCAATTTCTTCCCCGCCAGAGAGCACGTAAACCTATCAGCGGGGGCGAGCGTCGATCACGGGGTAATGTTGGAATTACAGATGAGCATGTAAAACAGGAAAATTATAAGAGACAGAAATAATCAGAAATAATAAGTTCGTCACCGCCGAACAGGATGGAGTGATCACGCTGCGCGACATCACCGGCGCGACAAGCCAGATCAAACGGGCTGATGTCAAGGAGGAGCAACATCCGGGCACCAGCATGATGCCGGCGGGTCTTGCTTCTGGACTCACTAGCAATCAATTCACCGACCTAATCGAATACCTGAGTTCCTTGAAACAAGCGGGCGGCTGATGCGAGGGCGACCACCTCCCGCCCGGTATAAATATGAACCGGGAACATCGGTTACACATCAGTCTGCGTGGGATGCGTTTTTCAAAAATGGATTGATGACTCGGGCCGTGTTGTAGTTTTGTCCGGGGTCGAGGTCTTCAGTTGCTAGAGCAAGAATATTTTGATTATTTCTGTCTCTTGTAATTTGTGAAGAAGAAGAGCTCCGCACCCCATGGAGCAGAGCTCCATCCACCGCTGGCGGCAGCAGAGCGTGCCGCACTCCGGACTGCGCGAAGCTCTGCTCGCGCCGAGGGCAGCTCCGGCTCTGCCGGATGTGGGGCGGAGTTCTTCCTGCGCAAGAGGAGAGGAAGAGCTCCGCACCGCATGGAGCAGAGCACCCATCCCTCGCTGGCGGCAGCATAGCGTGCCGCACTCCGGACTGCGCGAAGCTCTGCTGGCGCCAAGGGCAGCTCCGGCTCTGCCGGATGTGGCGCGGAGCTCTTCCTGTGGTGTGAAACGAAAGAGCTCCGCGCCGCATGGAGCAGAGCTCGCATCCTCCTTAGGCGGCAGCAGAGCGTGCCGCACTCCGGAGTGCGCTCCACGAACCAAGTCAAATCCTCAATGGCATTAGACTTTAGCGCTCGCTACAAGCATGTTGCCGGTTGACCGTTGGTGGAGATTTTTAGTAGGTCTTTCTTTATGAATCAGCTTCGTAACGAGATCCAACCGCCGCTTTTTTCTGGCGAGGCTTGCCGGTCGCTGAGATTTTCTTTGCTTCACTTTGCTCGTCGAGGTCGCCCATCTTAGTGGCGTAGCACGTCTTCCGTCAGTCTTTTCAATTTTCTTAAAAATGCACCCGACCTCGCTCTCGAAATACCGTCCTTTCCCGGTCGTTTGCCTTCCTAACCGCACTTGGCCAGATCGGTCGCTGACGCAAGCTCCCGAGTGGTGTTCGGTCGATCTTCGTGACGGCAATCAGGCATTACCACAGCCGATGTCGATTGAGGAAAAACTCGATTTTTTTGATCTGTTAGTTCGGGTTGGTTTCAAACAGATCGAGGTTGGATTCCCATCGGCAGCGGATACAGAGTTCAATTTTTTGCGGCGCTTGATTGATGAAAACCGAATCCCGGAAGACGTTACAATCCAAGTGTTAGTTCAAACTCGTGAGCCGTTGATTCGGCGGACTTTCGAGGCGATTGACGGTGCTAGGCGTGCGATCGTACATATTTACAATTCTACTTCGCCTCTTCAACGTCGAGTTACCTTCGGAGATGCCTCACGGGAATCGATCAAACAAATAGCAATTGATGGCGCTTCGTTAGTAAAAAAACTTGTCCCAACGG
>VFJU01000420.1 GCA_009885905.1 Verrucomicrobiota bacterium | reverse complement strand
GTACCCTCATGAGCACACTCGTCGTTATCGGTTACAATGATCTCTATCAAGCACAAGAAGTACGTCTGAAGTTAATCAAACTTCAGAAAGACTACCTCATCGACATGGAAGATGCCGTCGTTGTAGTGAAAAATGAAGACGGAAAGGTAAAACTTCACCAAGCGATTAATCTAACCGCGACGGGCGCGATCAGTGGAGGTTTTTGGGGATCACTAATAGGACTTATTTTTCTCAACCCCCTCTTGGGTCTGGCTGCGGGCGCTGCAGCTGGCGCGGTTTCGGGAGCACTCAGTGACGTTGGTATCAACGACACATTCATGAAAGATCTCGCGAATACCATGCAACCTAGCAGTTCTGCATTGTTTGTCCTAGTCCGTAAATCTACCCCAGATAAAGTGTTAGAAGAATTACAAGGCACCGGAGGCACCATTCTTAAAACATCACTCTCACACGAAGACGAAGACAAACTTCAAGCAGCACTTGCCTCTGCAAAAAACTAATCTCATCACAAAAAATTCCACCATCAAACTGACACCATGAACCGCATTTCATTCAAACATTTGGCCATCGCCACCCTTGCTGCCTTGACCATCGGTTGCGCATCGTCGAGTTCCTCACTCAAGAGCAAAGAAGACGTCGCCCTCGCTGCGGACTTCAAGGTCATTACCCCGGTAAAACCGGAGCAATTGACCGCTTTCAAAAAGTTACCCGCAGGAAAATTTGCTAAGATTAACTACGCAGGAAAATCTTATTACCTCCTAAAAGACACGTCGCGCCAGCAGGTCTACGTCGGTGGCCCCAAACAGTACCAAACGTATCAGCAACTGAGTCAAGCCAAGCAATACGCCACCGAAAATGCACAAGACCAAAAGACTTTAAACCAAAACAATTCGAACACAATTCCCGAAGGTGGAACTTCCGCCTATTATGCAGGTGTCGATGAAAACATCGGTCTCTATGACAACGCTTTTTGGGGTGGATGGCAAGGTTGGGGCGGATGGAATGGAGAGAATGACAACGCAGACGAGCGTGCGGCCAATGGTTGGTACTGAGCTGATCACATCATTTGAAAACTAACAAAAAATAATCCGTGAAATCCAACCTAATTCCAACTCTATCTCGCATCAGCGCATGGATGGCTCTGATGGTCACAGTGACAGAGATTGAAGCCTCAGAACCTTCGGTCAAAAAAGTTCCGCGCATCGACCCCGCAGCGATGAGTCACCTTCAACGCATGAGTTCAAGTCTAGCCGCTGCAAAAACATTGTCCTACCAATCCGCAAGCACCATGGAGGTTCCTACCAGTTCGGGTCAGTTCATCACGCTGTTTTCATCGGCAAAAATCGCTGTCAAGCGCCCGGATAAACTTCGTGTCGAACTCACAGGTGAATCCCCAAACTTTAATTTTTACTACGATGGAATCACCGCAAACGCCTACGCCCCACAGACTAAAGTCCACTCGGTCACCAAGGCGCCAGCGACGATCGATGCAATGTTGCCCGAACTCGAGCAAGAGACAGGTATTCGCTTTGCCTCGATGCCGCTTCTTTTCAGCGATCCCTACAAGGTGTTGTCACCGCGAATCTCCAGCGCGTTTGTCGCAGGCACCGACAAAGTCGGCGGCACGCCGTGCGTGCACCTCGCATTCATTTCTCCGGGAGTAAACTGGGAGGTTTGGATCGAGTCCGGCGTCCGCGCGCTACCCCTGAGATTGGCAGTGACCTACACCGACCGCACCAATTACCCACGAACGATGGTCGAGTTTTCACACTGGAACCTCCACCCATGGCTGAGCGATCGGAGTTTTATTTTCCACCCACCAGCTGGGTCTAAAGAAACTCCATTTGGAACCATCCTAAAATCTAACGTCCGCTAATCCTAACAAATCGAAACTATACGATGAAACATAATTACTTTCTATTTGCTGCGGTGGTTCTTGCTCCACTTCTAGCCATTTTACAAACCAGTTGCACCGGCGTTGTCGTTGCTTCGGACGAGCCGGCCTACGTGTCCCCGGGTGTCGCTTACTACGGAACGTCTGGGTACTATCCTGGTGCCTACGGCGCAGGATACTACGGTTACGGAGGTTACTACGGTGGCGGATATTACAGAGGATCGGGAGCGAATGTCTACACCAACTCCCGCGGCGGTTATGCCGTCACAAACGGGTCCGCCGGTTACGCCAGCAGCGCACGAGGCGGTTCCGCGTCGTGGGCGAACGGATCCGGCTCAGCCAGTGGCGCGAGAGGAGGTTCAGCTTCATGGGGCGGCGGGTCTGGATCGGTCAATGGCGCCAACGGTCGCTCAGGCTCATGGGGCGGCGGGAGCGGCTTCCAACGCGGAGGCGGTGGTGGTGGGCGGCGCTGATATAGCTTAATTTAAGCCTATTCTGAAGAAATCCTGCTCCATCCCGAGCAGGATTTTTTTGTTTATAGCACCTAGCATCATTAAGATTCACCTAAACCTTACCTCTCCAGATGGAACCTTTCAAAAATGAATTTACATACCAGAAAGTTCAGCAGGTCGCCAAATGCTTAGCGAATGTCTATCCGAAATTTTCCTGTGAAAAATTCAATAAGCAACTGGAAGCCGCGTTAATTCCATTAGAAATGAAACAACGAATGCGACTTATCGCAGACCGGATCGAAGCTGGGTTGCCTCATCACCCTCCAGAAATGTTTCTCATTCTGTTAAAGTTGTTACCGACAGGCGAAGATGAAACTAACAGCCTACGAGGCTTCTTGGTTTGGCCGCTTACCGAAATTGTTGCACGGCGCGGCTTGATGCATTTTAAGGAAGCGATGACAGCCCTGCGCGAGATGACGCCCTACTTCACCTGCGAATTTGCAATCCGACCCTTCTTGCATCGGGAGCCTACACAAACGTTGGCTCAATTGCATGACTGGTGTGATCACCTGAATCCACATGTCCGCCGCCTCGTTTCCGAGGGCAGTCGCCCACTCCTGCCTTGGGGTGAACGTCTCAACGAAATGCTCGCTGCCCCCTTCCCCACTCTTTGTTTGTTAGAAAAACTTTATCGTGACCCGTGCGCAAGCGTGAGGCTTTCGATATCAAATCACCTCAACGACCTCAGCAAACATCATCCGACAAAAGTTCTAGAAACCCTCAAACGATGGAAAAAAGCCTATCCCAAGGACCCCGCCGTCGACAAAGTCGCCCGCCATGCATGCCGCACGCTTTTGAAAGATGGACACCCAGGCGCTCTCAGATTTCACGGATTCGCTTCGGCAGATGCGTTGAAAATGGAAGTGTTTGAACTCTCTGAAAAATCGATTCGTCTAGGAGAATCCATCCACTACCGTGCCGTGATCCACAACGATTCCTCCCGCGTTCTTAAGGTCATGTTTGATTATGCGATTCTGCATCGCAAAGCCAACGACACCCTGAGTCCAAAAGTATTTAAAGGACGGATACGCACTCTAATAGCGGGCGCTCGTTGTGAAATTTTGGGCTCTCATTCGCTCAAACCCGTGACCACACGCGTCTATCATCTCGGCCGTCAAGGCATCGAGCCTAGG
>VFJU01000172.1 GCA_009885905.1 Verrucomicrobiota bacterium | reverse complement strand
GTGTGGATTACGCCCTCGTGCCGATTGAAAAAGTTGCTGGCAAAACCCGCCACATGCCGGACAACTTCATTAACGCGGAAGGTAACGGAGTGACCGAGGCGTTCAGGCAATATTGCCGCCCACTGCTTGGATCAAATCTACCGGAACCGCATCGTCTGCGCGCACCTGTAGTCTCTAAAATTCTACTCAAGTAAGCGAAGGATCATATTTCCATTTCATTGAAAGCCGGAGAGACCTCGTGTTTTTCCGGTTTTTTCTATCAGTCGACTTCAATTCGATAGCGCGGAAGAGTCGAATCAATTTCTTGGCTCCAAGCATCGATCCCTCCCCTTAAACCATAAGTCTCGTGCAAACCGTGGCCACGAAACCAAGCGACTTGATCTAGCACATTCTTGCCGCTGTGATCATAAAGAAGTATGCTTATTGTAGATTTTTTAGCGAAGAGTTCCTGCTGGAGGTCTTGAGTAAAAAAATCCGAACCGGGTATAACCACTGCCTCGTGTTCTTCACGCGTGCGGAGGTCGATGAATCTCAACTCGGCTGCACTCGCTTTGGCCGCAGCGGGTTCCATCCACATTGCAGAATCATGGGTGTGACTGGCAAGCAAGTGTGCGAGCATCTCGTCCACGCAGATTTCCGAGCGATAACATAATTCCTCCAACGTCTCATCATTGGAAAAAGCACAACTTTGGCACCCCCCTAGGTGATATCGGGCAAAAATAGCCCTCCGCGCGCCCGGAAGAGTTTCGAGAATCTGGCCCATCGATGAGGCCGCGCAGAGATCAGAAAGTTGCATGGGAGAAATGTAACAGCTCAAAAGCGAATGGTACGATGGGTTTTTTTACGCTGTTTCTTCACTCCCATCCGTGAAATAAACTTATTTCATGCCGAGCGAACGCGATCCGGACGAACCAAAGATCTACTTTTTGCCAAATTTGATGACAGCCTGCAACCTCGCTTGCGGGTTTTTCGCCGTGCTGATGATCTTCAAGGGCATCACCGAAGTCCGTCTCATCGAAGCGCAAAAAATGACGGGACCCGGCAAATTGCCTCCCAAGGAAGTCTACGAAATTTCCAAGCTGTATTATGAATACGCCATCTTGCTGATTTTTGGATCCTGTTTGTTCGACTTGCTCGACGGCCGCCTCGCGCGCCTCGGTGGCCAAGAGTCCCCATTTGGTCGTGAGTTCGATTCGCTAGCGGATATCATCTCCTTCGGTATGGCCCCAGCGATGCTACTTTCCCGTGCCGTACTTTTTCCACTCGGTAACGTTGGCTGGGCGATCGCCCTCGTCTACCTCGTGTGCGGAGCGATGCGCTTGGCGAGATTCAACTGTCTTGCCGCTCTGCCAAAAAAACCAGGTGATTCTAACGATTTTAGAGGCTTACCTATTCCAATGGCAGCAGGATTCATCGCTTCATTGACGTTCCTACTTATCGATCTCTATCAAAATGATCATGAAATTGGAATGTGGAAATATATCCTAGCGGGCGCGATGTTGGGTCTTTCTTTGCTGATGATCAGCGACGTCCGCTATCCGAGTTTCAAGAAAGTCGGATGGAATACCAAGGGTACTTTTAAAGCGATCGTCATAGCGCTGTTATTGATTTTTTCGGTTATCGAATTTCGCTATGTTATGCCAGTGGTGCTTTTTAGTTTGTTTTTGTTATACGGATTGATTCGGCCATGGGTCTCGCAGAAACTGAGGAAGGAAATTGAGGTCGAAGTCGAAAATGAAGACGATGCCGACGAACAATCTAAAATAGACGTTTGAACATGAATACACCGATACGCCGCTCGCGCTGGACCTCGATCCTTCTCGTGATACTACCGGTTTGGCTCATTGCGTCATGTGGCGCCGCGCTTTGGTATTATTTCCATCTCGAGAAAAAGCAGTCTTTACAGGAACAAGAACGTTTCGCCCAGGCTGTCTCTATCCAAGCGATGGCCGATGATTTGCGTAAAATCATCGAAGTGATTGGTGAGCGTAACTCGTCGTCGGAATCTGCTGCCGCCAACTTATCCCGCACTGCTTCGATGATAGAAGGTCTTCTTGGTCCGTCCAATACCGGCTACTCAGTCAAACGGATTAACGGGTCCTCGCGATGGCCATCGCTGCAAGTTACGGTCGCTGGGAAAAATCTAACTGCACCAGCCGTTTGGGTACTAACTTCTTATGATAGCCGTCCCGGATCACGAGGTGCGGAAGCGAACGCGACCGGGGTCGTGGCCACCCTCGCATCCGCACAAGCTATTGCGCGTGACCACCCTGCGCGCTCTATTCATTTCGTTTTTCTTCCTCACGCGAACGACCCTGAATCCCCTGTAATCACCACCGTCGCTGATTTTAACGAGCTGGTAAAACTTTCCGGCTCGCCCAATGCAATCCTCTGCGTGGAGGCGATGGGCGCTGGCGAGTCTCTGTGGCTTAGCTCCCGTGAGGCATCCGCCGCGCCACTGAACTTGGTGACGGGTCTCGGGGCCGTTTATCATGCTGAGGTGGTGTGCCTCGGCGACGACACGGATCTTGCGAGTACTTTTTTTGAGGTCGGCCTTCCCGCGGTTCGTGTCGCAACGCGACCGCTTATGGGTGCTAACGAAGCTGACGACCGTCTGCCCTTCGTTCCAACTCTGGCCTCTGCCACAGGCCGCCTCATCGAACTCATCCGCCGTTGCTCCGAAAAATAGATTATCAATCAATGATTCTCCGTTGCAGATTCCCTGACGCAGTCTATCATTCCCAAGCTGTCGAAGCTATTATATCGACCCTTTAAACAGCACCAAGATTCCACCATGCGCTATAACGATCTTGACCCTGCCTTCATCTCCCACGCCCCTGGCCATTGGTTAGATGAGCCTTTAGAAAATTGGAATGATCATCGTTGGCAACTAAGAAATCGAGTCGATTC
>VFJU01000135.1 GCA_009885905.1 Verrucomicrobiota bacterium | reverse complement strand
TGAAACCCTCCTTCACAAGAATTTCCGCGGCTTTGAGGGTTTCGATTGGATCAGGAAGTAGGTAGGTTGGATCCGGATGAATTTCAAGTTTGATCCATTTTGGTAAACCTGCTGCAACAGCGAGGCGAGCGAGACGGACCGCTTCCTCGGCATTCATCGCTCCACTGGTGTTAGGTAATAACAAATATTTTTCGGAGTCGATATATTCGAGAATATTTGCGTATGGATCTCGCTGACCGCTGAGATCGGCACGGCGTAAAGCGACGGTGACGATTTGGGTACCACTGACAGCGAGCGAAGAGCGCATCGACTCATTTGAAGAGAATTTTCCTGTACCAAGAAGAAGACGCGAACTGAATTCGCGTCCAGAAATAGTGAGTGTAGACATAGAATTAAAAATGGATGGATTTAAATCGAAGCCTAGCAATTGACAAATTCGGAGGTGAGCCATGCTTCAAATGCCGCGTGATTATGTAGATCGTACTGCCAAGTTCTAAATCCAAGTTCGCGACCCTTCGCGATATTATTTGGAAGATCATCAATGTAGATGGTGTCTTCCGGAATGAGATCATATTGAAGAATCGCATGATGATAGATTGCAATATCAGGCTTTACGGAGCCTGTTTCAAAAGAAATCACCGCGCCATCAAAAATGGCAAACTCAGGAAACGCCTCAGTCATCCATGGCCAGTGAATACTATTCGTATTTGAAAAAAGAATAAGTCGATGACCGCTATCAGCGAGTTTCTTTACGCATTGCCACATGGGTACGTTGAGAATAAAAATGTTTTGCCATGCATGATGAAATTCCGAGGGAGTGGCATGGATATCCAAGACCTTGATGGCCCATGCGATGAAGGCTTGTTCATCGACTTTACCCGCTTCGAATTCATCTTTGCGTTCGTGTAATCGTTCTAACCGACCTGCTATGTTCACCGTATTATTCGGAAATAAACGCGAAAGTGATCCTTCAAAGTCAAAGTCTAGAAGAACTCGGCCGATATCAAAAAGAAAGGTCATGAAATGAGAATGATGATTTGAGAGGAAGTCATAAATCGCAAGAGATTCAACCCCGAATCTTTTGCAAAATGTAGTTTGCAGCAATGATTGCACCAGAATTTCGACTATGATGCGCGAGTGAATTTTTCATAACACGCCAACGGGCTGCATTATCGGCAAGAAGTTCTGCAACGCAGAGATTGAGAGCCTCCGGCGTGACGGCGAGAGAGCCGCCACCAATCATTTCGAGCAATCGTAAATTCCCCTCTTCTTGGCCGGGAACGAGGTGATGGATAAGCATAGGGCAGCGCGCTGCGATCGCCTCGTGCACGGTGGCACCACCCGCCTTACCGACGACGATGTGGTGGCTATT
>VFJU01000464.1 GCA_009885905.1 Verrucomicrobiota bacterium | reverse complement strand
TACCGTGAAGAAACGCTGCATTATGAAGTGGTGGCAGACGTGGTGGAATCCTTGGCGGCGGGAGATGCCGTGGATGAAAGACTTAAAAAATTCGTCGTAGGACGCCAGCAGTTAGAAGCTCGAGTTGAGGATCTAATTGCGGAGAAGCCATACGCCAGAGACATGTTGATTACAGACCTACTCGATGGATTTGGTTTGGGGCGTGTGATGTTTCGGAACACTCGGACCAAGTTAGGCGGCTTTCCTCTGCGCGAGCCACGGATCGTCAAGGTGAGCGATAAAATGAAATGGCTTATCGAGTTATTGAAAAAATTAGGTGAAGATAAAGTGTTAGTAATCACCAAAACGCGCGATTTTGCGGAGTCCGTGTTAGAAGAGCTGCGTGCCGAGACCGGAGTGGTCGGCGCTTTATTTCACGAAGATCTCACACTCCTTCAACGCGACCGCAATGCGGCTTTTTTCGCTGAAAAAGATGGGGCGCAAATTCTAGTTTGCTCGGAAATTGGTAGTGAAGGTCGTAATTTCCAATTCGCTCGGCATCTTGTGCTTTATGATCTGCCAGATGACGTGGATCTACTTGAACAAAGGATCGGACGTCTTGATCGGATTGGTCAAAAAGGTACGATACAAGTTCACGTGCCGTATTTGTTAGGTAGTGAGGATGAGATTCGGATGCGCTGGTTGGAGGAGGGTCTCGACGCATTCCGTGCCAGTCCGCCCGGTGCGGCGGAGATTCAACGCGTGCTGCGTTACGATTTGGAAGAGGCGATTGGCGAGCGTGAGGGGATCGACGGGCTGATCGAAAAAACTCTCGTTTGCCGCAAGGAGATTTCCGAGCGACTGGCGCGTGGGCAAGATCGATTGTTAGAGCGAAGCTCACACCGGCCAGTGCGGTCGGCTTGGCTGATCGAAAAAATCCGAGAGTGGGATGAAGATCGATGCTTTGAAGATTTCCTGATGCGGCTTTTTGAGTTTTCCGGCCTTCATATCGAGGAGCTTGGAAGCCGACGTTATTTTTTACTTCCTGGGAATTTAAAATCGGATGCTTTTCCCTCGCTTCCTGCAGATGGGATGACTGTGACGCTTGATCGCCAACGGGCGTTAGAGCGAGAGCAGGAGGCCTTCCTAACGTGGGATCATCCGATGGTGCGAGGTGCGCTCGATCTCATGCTTGGTTCGCAAGCTGGGAATGCGGCTTTCGCCGTTTGGGATGCGGTTGGAGAGAAAATGATCTTACTAGAAGCGTGGGTGCTCGTTGAGTGCGTTGCGCCCGCGCGTCTACATGTTGAGCGGTTCTTACCCC
>VFJU01000514.1 GCA_009885905.1 Verrucomicrobiota bacterium | reverse complement strand
CCGGTCACCGCACTTTTTGGCTAATCCTTGCGACCGCTCGCCGCTGTTAGGCGGTTTGCCGTTCGTCGTCGCACCACTTCGATTCGCCGAAATGGTCACCCCATCCGTGGTGGATGTGGTGACCATTTGGACCGTAAGAAATTAATTCGTAGCAAGAGGAAAAGCCTGTTTTTTAGGATAAAACAGGCCAGTCGTCCGCATTGAAAAAGACCTATGGTTTCACCACGTTCAAGCGCAGGAACAGCTTGCCGTTTACCGCGTTGCTGTTAGGCACGGTGACGGTCATGTTGTCGGAGGCGGCACCGTTTTCATTGACGAGAACGGGTGTCACGTTGTTCCAGTTTGTTAGGTCGGAACTCCATTGGCCGACCTGAGTGGTGTCGGCTTCCGACTCATCGCTGCGCGTGTAGCTGAGAACTAGGTCCGTGCCCACAGTGGCCTGCGTCGGCAGGATAGCCTGCGAGGAAACGACTGGGCTGCCACCGAGTACAAATTCCATTAGATTGGTGATGCCGTCGCTATCGGGATCCGCCGCGGCCAGTTTGGACGCCGCATCCGGCAGCAGGGCATTCGGGGTGTAGCCCTCGATCCAAGACAAGTACGGATCGCTTACTGGCTGATCCGTCACCGTCACGGTGCTGGTGGCATTTGAGAATGTAGCCAGTTGATTCACACCCAAACCGGTGGCACTGAAAGTCTGGGCTCCTGCAAGAGACCCAGGGAGGATTGGGTAAGTTCCAGCGGTAGGTGTCGAGGTGAACTCAGCCACAAGGGTGTTAGCCGCAAAATCGATAATGGCATTCAGCCCGGCTTTCTCGATTCGCAACGCCCCTGCGGTAACCGTCGTGGTTCCTGCATAGATATTCGCGCCGCTCAGGGTGAGTTGACCCGCCCCCGATTTCTCCAGACCGCCAGTTCCAGTGAGGACTTGGCTCGTGCTCACATTGAAGCCGTTGCTATCAATTTTGATCCCACTGCTTTGGACATTTGCCACGTCGAGGTTTTCGATGAGGTTGCTCTCATCGCGTTTGGCTTTCAAGACGCCCCCATTGAAGTTCACCGTCGCACTGCCGTTTCCGCCCGAGATCTTAGACGCATTAACGGTGCCGCCATTGAGGTTGAAGGTGCCGGTACCGTTATCGCGGCCGACTTGCACCTCGTTGCCTACATTGAGTACCGCCGATCCACTCAGCGTGTAGGTACCCACCGATGAGGCGCTGTTCTCGTTACCGATATAGACCTCGTTTTGCACGTTCACCGTGCCGGCGCTGTGCGAGAGACTTCCTGACGCACGGTTATGTCCAATGATCAGCTTGTCGCTACCGGTCATGGTTCCACCGGTCATCGTCATGGTGCCGGATGCGCCCTCTTCCTTGCCGATGAAGATGTTGTTCGAAGCCGTCAACAAGCCCCCGCTCAGGTTGTAGGTGCCGGTTCCGATCTTGTTGTCGTCACGGGTTCCCACGCCGAACTCCTTGTTCACACTGATCGTTCCAGCCGACTGGTTCAGGGTTCCGGTGCCGTTGCGGCGACCGACGTACATGTTGCCGTTGCCGGAAGTCGTGAGCGTGCCGCCGTTCACATTCAACACGCCCGTGCCGCTTTCGCGCCCCACGACGACCTCGTTGGAAATGTTGAGTGCTCCTGTCCCGCTGAGCGTGTAAGTTCCTGAGGCACTGGCGTTTTCATTGCCGATGTAGAGCTCGTTGTTCGCGCTGATCGTTCCGCCGCTTTGCACCACGATGCCCACACCATTGTTGTGTCCGACGATGAATTTCTCATCCCCAGTTTTAGTGATCGTGCCGCCGGTCATGTTGAGGTTGCCGGTTCCGCTCTCACGGCCGACGACAAAGTCCCGGGCGACGTTGAGCACCGAGCTGCCGCTGATGTTGTAGGTGCCGGTGGAGCCAGAGCTTTGGCCGACGTAAAGATTGTGATTCAGTGTGAGCGTGCCGCCGCTTTGGGTGATCGTCCCCGTGCCTTGATCGCGGCCCACAAACGTCTCATCGCCACCGGTCTTGGTGAGTGTGCCGCCGGACATGGTGAGTGTGCCGTTGGCCTTGTTGTTACCGACGAAGATCTTGTTGTTCGCCGTCATCGTGCCGCTTTCGAGCAAGAAGTTGGCCGTGCTGTTCTGCGAATCGCCGATGAAAAGCTCGCCGGAAACCGCCAGAGTTCCGCTGGTATTCACGCGCACCGTCCCTGTGCGATTGTCGCCGTAAGCACCTACTAGCAGATTTCCCGTGGCATTGAGCGAGCCGGTGCCTTGGGCGAAGCCTGTGATGCCAGCACCCGCCGAACCCGTGTTTGCCAGGTTGTAAGTTCCCGCCGAATTGTCCTGACCTACAAACATCCAAGACCCGCCGTTCGTGCCCGCGGTTCCCGCGACGTGATCCAAACGACTGCCATTGCGCACGTCGATGTCATTAGGCGTTACCGATAGATTCGCGCTGATGGTCGCGATGTTTCCGGACGAGTTATTGATAATTGCATTTTGCCCTGTGGGGACAGAGCCATCACTCCAGTTGCTTCCGGTGTTCCAATCTGTGTTGGTGCCACCGGTCCAATCCGCGGCGTAGGCGGCGGAGAGGCCGAAGGAAACGACGATGGCGGTGACGAGGGGGATTCCGATGCTTGAGTTGCGGAAAATGGCGGTGTTGAACTTAGGTTTCATGGTTTTTTCGGGTGGTTTTTTTGGGGTTTGATGTCTCGAACCTTTTGGGGAGCGATGCGAACGTACGAATGCTACCTGTCATTTTTCGTGCTGGCTATAGTCCGAAATGACTAGACTCGATCTCAATTCAGAGTTGCGAAAACAGACCGCCCCGTGACTCCTTGCGGCGTCGATTTCCTCTTCCGAAAATCCGGAAACGACCGTCGATTATGTTATCCAATCCCTTTCCATCGGCATCCGCCCTACAGGCCGCGTT
>VFJU01000361.1 GCA_009885905.1 Verrucomicrobiota bacterium | reverse complement strand
CCTCTGCTAGAGTCGACAGGCGAGCTTGGTGTAGGGCGTTTTCCTTCCCACTGATCCATGCCAAAGTAGGTGGTGTCTTGAGAAATCAGATTGATTTCCTTCACGCCAGACGCCACGAGTGCTTGGACCTCGCGAACGACTGAGTCTTGCGTGCGTGAGCGGTGTTTGCCGCGGATCGTCGGGATGATGCAGAAGGTGCAGGTGTGGTTGCAGCCCTCGGCGATTTTGACGTAAGCGAAATGATCGGGTGTTAGACGAATACGTGGAGTCGAGTAATCCGGAACGTATTGTGGCTTGAGTGTCACGAAGTCACGCGGATCATTCGTTGCAGATGGGCCCTCGGTTTTCTCGACTTCAGCAGCATTTTTTTTGCCTAACAAATTCTCGATGATAGGAGCCACCTTAGTGATTTGATCGAGACCGATGAAAGCGTCCACCTCGGGCATGATGCCTGGGAGATCCTTGGCGAACCGTTGTGATAGACAACCGGCGACGATGATTTTCTGGCGCACGCGGTCTGGGTCTTCGGCTCGGTCTTTCACTGCGCCGAAGATCGCATCGATCGATTCCTGCTTAGCCATGTCGATAAACGAGCAGGTGTTGATGATGAGGACGTCCGCAAGTTCCGGGTCTGGAGTAAGCGACATTCCAGCTTGAGCGAGGTGGCCAATCATGACTTCCGAGTCGATGAGGTTCTTGGCGCAACCGAGTGAGATGAGACCGACGGTGGTTGACATGTAATTTATTGCAGCTGAAATTTTAGGAACCGAAAGTTGAGATCAGTACTGCGGAGGCAGTATCAGTTCGTCGCCGACTTGAGGTTTGGCTGGGCCGAAGCCAGGCATTGGACTCGCAACGGCGCCTTCCGGGGTCACTTCGGAAACTTTGAGTTGACCGAGTAATCCAGTTTTCCGGCGGATAGCGAGAGTGACGCCAGCTTGTACTTGGTCTGGCATCAGAACATCTAAAGTGACGAAGCCACCGTACTGGGCATCCTCGACGTATTCTTTGACGCGGCCGATCAGCAATGCTTGGCTAATCATCCGAGCGCGGCGGAGTTGGACATCGCCCGCTTCTAACTTACGACCCTCAATAAGGCCTTCTTCGTCTTGGTCGACTTTCTTATCGCGCTTTTCCTGAGCTTTTTGAATTTCTATCTCCTCGAGTGCTCGCTTGTTTTCAGCGACTTGAAATTTCATCGCCTCGATGTCAGTAACAGAACTGCTGGGCGAGTCTAACGTACTTGAGCGGAGCAATTGTAAATCCCGCTGCATTTTGAGAGCGTCCTGCTCGGCGCGGAGTTCTTTAATTTGTTTCTCGAGACGAGAAACTTCGTCGCGTGGAGTGTTATTCACACCGGTCTTCATCCCTTGCCAAGAAACGGCGAGCGCACCCAAGAGTAGGGCGATTGTTGCCCCGAGGAGAAGTTTCATCGTGTCCATGGCGGCACGTTGGATGGCTAAGTGGTGGATGTCAACGCGGGCAACCCTGAATTTACGCCAAAGATCCCTTGCGAGCCGTTCTATTTCGGTTGTTTGGCTCTGCCGTTGACGATTCGGTCGAGCACTGTTTGCGGAACTGGATTCGCCTGGATCCATGCTTGCGCGATGGCGGGATCGGTGTCGATCCAGTTACTAAGTACCCTCCGGTACATCTGCTCGCGACCGTGTTCGTCTTGGATGCGGCTGATTTGGCTGGCCGCGATGGTCGGGTCGGTATCGTAAGATTGCCATATGAAATTTTGCACCACGCGGTCGGTCACGTCGGTGGGAAAACGATCCATCAAAGTAACCGCTGCCTGAGGATTTGTGGCCGCCGTAGCACTGACAAGACCGCGAAGAGCATCGCTGCGGGCTTCGCCTGCTGGCAGAGCAGCGAATGAGCTCAGGGCAGCGGCCTGATCTTGACTCGCCCAAGTTCCGTAAACGTCGTCGATCCGTCGATCCGTCGCTTGGCTGGGATTGGCGAGTAGCCAGGCGGCCGTGCCAGCGGGATCGGTGACTGCTAGATCACTCGCGACGCGTAACATGGCCCCATTGCGCAGAGCCTCATCAGCGAGGCCGGCGATCCATGTTTGCGTGGCAACCGATCCTTGCTGAATGAGATGGGGGAGGAAAAAATCCAGCGCATCGCCTCGCTCAGTGCTTTTTGGCATTGTCGCGAGAAGTTCGGTCGCTCGGATAGGGTCGCTTGCAGCGAGTGAGCGGATGATGCCGGAGAGGTAGGGGTTCGCATCGCTGCCCTCGTGATTGCTCTGTGCCCAGAGGATGGCCGCCTCGGGATCTTTGCTTGCCCAAGTGGTTAGAATGGTTTGTGAGGCGAATTCATCATCCGTTTCCTGATCAGCGTAAGCGAGCGCTGCAAGCGGGTCTGCCTCAGCCCAAGCACTCAAGAGCAGTAAGTATTCCCCCTCGCGACTGTCACTGAGGTCGAGCTTGCGGAGATCGGCGATCGCTTGCTTGAAATCTCCCGGTCCAAGCTGATCGATGAATGCCAGAAGCGCTCGGTTTCGTTCTAACGGGTTTTCATTGCTCAAGATCGCGACGAATCGAGACGCACGATTTGTGCTGGCGCCTTTCGACGAGCTCGATGACTCGTTGGCCCGAGATGGCCGCTTGGATGTTGCGGCAGAATCTGCCGAAGAATCTCGCGATGAGGTCCTAACCGACTTGGTTTCCGCTGGATTATCAGAAGTACGATTGGAATTTCCTGAAAAAGAAATACGACCTGCCATAAAGCCGCCGATTCCGATGAGGACAAGTGCCGCGAGGGCTGTGATTGGAGTGATTTTCATAAAAAAGGTTCTTCGAGGAAATTAAAATGCACAACCTACCCAAATGTTAACAGAATTTTTCATGAGTCAAGGGAGATGAAGCCTACCCATCCCTCAACCCGCAAAAGCATCCGCCGGCAGACCTTTCACCCCCAAGCCACGGATGACCCACAAGCGTCCCGCATGCTCCTCCGTGACCGTGCGATGGACGCCGGTGGTGACGTAGAGGTCATCCAAATTTTCCCCACCGAATGCGCAGGCCGTGGTCTCCAAACATGGAATTTCTACGCGACGAAGCTCCGCGCCCGTCGTGGGGTCGTAGCAAACAACACACCCGCCATGACAAAATGCAATCCATAGATTTCCAGCGGAATCGAGCGTCATGCCGTCCGGCGAGGCGTTGATATCCTTGGTAGAAATCACGCTTCGCATGTTCCGCAGCAGGCCGTCTTGGTAGTCGAAGGCGAGCACCTCGAGCCTCGGGGTGTCGATGTAATAAACCGTGGCACCATCCACAGACCACGCGATGCCATTGGAGTTAGTCACCGGACCAAATGCCTCGTGAAGGGACAAATCTGGGTCGAGCCGATAGAGCCGTGCATCGCCATTTTTTTTCACTAAACTGATCGTTCCTGCGAAAAATCGACCATCTGGCGAGCATTTACCATCGTTGAATCGGTTCTCAGGCTTGTTCCGCTCAGGATCGGCGATGGGGGTGACGCTGCCAGTCGAATCGTCGAGAAATGCCAATCCGTGGTCACCGGCAATGACAAGCCCGCCGCTTTGGCGCGGGACCACGGTGCCCACGCGCTGACCAATTTCCCAAGTGCACTCGCCGCCGTCCGTGGGGTCGTAGCGATGGACGCGGTGGCCTTCAATATCCACAAAATAAAGCACGCCATGCCACCAAACGGGGCCTTCACCCCAAATACAGCGAAAATTTCCAACCGGTTCGATGTGGATCATGTTGCAAAGACTAGAAGCGCGCGGCAATCAGCACCACCGAAAAATTAGCGATCTGAGGCTTTCCATTTATCTAACAATATGTCACACTTTAAATAATGCGTAGCGAAGCTTCCAGCGACGTCCTTAAAGTTTGGCTCTACGCCGCCGCCTCAGTTCTGTTGGGCGCGTGGTTTGCGCCACTCCTCTACAATGCTGGCAAGGCGCTTGCAGAAGTATCATCCAGCAAACAAACTAACGGAATGTTAGAATTGATTGCTGGGTTTTGCCGCAATGCAAATTTCTCGGTATTTTTCGAGTGGAGCATGCTTCTTGTTGCAGGCCTACTTCTCATGCCACTCACGGCAGCATTGCGTGGTGGACGTGCGATGGAAAGCCACACAAATAGTGCTCTCCACTTGCAGGAACGTGCAGTGGAAGGTCAGCGGTTGTTACCGAATCCACATTGGCTGCAGCAGTGGCTCATCGGGTTCTTGATGATGAGTGTCTGTTTTTTACTAATCAACGTCGCACTATTTTTTGCTGGAATCTTAGCTTGGGAAAATCCAAATGAGAGGATCGTGACGCTCGTTTGGCGTGGCTTTATCCTAGCGTTTGCATCGGCAACTTTCCAAGAAATCTTGTTTCGTGGAATCGCAATGGGAATATTTCTGAGAGCAATGCGGCCGTCGGCGGCGCTCGGGCTTTCGTCGCTACTTTATGCAACCGTTCATTTTCTCCAAGTGCCACCCGGCTTGTCGG
>VFJU01000552.1 GCA_009885905.1 Verrucomicrobiota bacterium | reverse complement strand
GCAGAACCAAGCGGCAGCGCCATGGCAAACAACGCGGTGACCGCTCCACAGGCCTGGGCGCGAAGCAAGCACCGCCATGATTTGGCTAGCACGCGGAGGCAGTGGATGTGGTGTTTCATGGGGTGTTGTAGGACGGGTTGAAGGCTGGAGGGCGGTACTCGGAAACAAGTTATTTTTTCGCGGCGACCACGCGCAGGAACTGTCGCGCGCCCGTGACCGGGCGGCGGACCGTGACTTCACGCAGGCTGGTGTTAGGGATCGGGATTCTGGTGATTTCTTCCGTTGTGGGCGTGACGGGAGTCCACATGGCCAGATCGCCGGATTCCTCGACGGTGTAGGTGATGTCAGTGGCGTTGAGGTTTTCCTGATAGGTCAGTTCCAGATAATCCTGGGTGGTCTTGCCTTGGCTATAGAGCGACGGGATGAGGATCTGGCGCAGGGTGAGGCTTTGGATGTTGGCGCGTGCGGTCTGGTTGGCGCTGAAGGTTCGTGCGCCGATGCCGACATAGCGGAAGCCCTCGTCCCCGGAGAAGGGGGTCGAGCCCGTGCCCAGACGGGTACCGGTGATGGGGGTGCCTTTGTAGAGGGTGGCGGTGCCGCCGGTGAGCGCGGCGTTCGTTAGATCCAGCCTGAAGGTGAATGTCTCATAATCTGCGGTGGTGATATTACCGGTGGCCGTGCCTGCGATGTCGCCGCTGTAGCCTTTGCCGGTCGAGGCCCGGAATTCGCCCGTGCCCGCCCGCCAATACCACCACGGCGATCCCTGGCTGTCGTGGCTTGTGGTGATGCTTCCGGCTGACCAGAACCCGCCGGTGAGGATTTCCGAGCCTGTGGACACGGCATCTAACATGATTTCCAGATCGAAGATGCCACCGCCTGCCTTGACCATGGAATTGGCCCCCAAATCCACATAGGCGGACGCGGCCACGCCCCCGGTCGCGCTGACCAGGTTGAGCGCGCCGTTCGCCGTGAATGCGGTGTTGCCGTACCAGGTGGAGGCGGCGACGTTGTTGGTGCCAAGGGCGCTCCCGGCGAGCGTTCCGGTGCCGTCGAAGGTGTGGCTGATGAGGACCTGGGACGCATTGGATGTATAGGTGCTGCCGACGGGGCGGTATTGCTCGGCGGCCGCGACCGGATTTGTTCCGAAGGCGTATTCCAGCAAGTTGCTAGAGCCGTCCCCGTCGGCGTCCGCGGTAGGCGAGGAGTCGGCCCCCGCCCAGTTAATGGTAGTTTGAAAACCCGCGTAGGAGCCGTAGGTGACCAGGGCGGTGGCGCTGGTGGCCACCGGCGTGCCGGTGAGGATGCCGGACGCAGCCACGGGACTGACTTCAAAGAAAAGGTAGTAACCGACATCGGCGAGTTGGACGGGATAGTTGCGGGTGGTGGCCACGACGGCGTCACTGGCGTCGAAGGTGGCATCCGCGCTTCGTAGCCAGCGCAAGGTGGTGGTTCCTTCCAAATCGGTGTCCGCATCCGCATAGCTGTAGTTGCCGGTCAGCGACTGTCCTTCCTTGGAGATGCCGGAAATGCTAACGCCTGATGCGGTGGGCGCGCGATTGGAGGCTGCGAGGCTCACGACCGGCATGCCGGTGAGTCCCAGCACGGCGTTGCCCGTGGCGGCCAAGGGAGTGACCTCGAAGAACAGATACTGGCCGATGTCGGCGGCTTGCACCGTGTAATGATGGGTGGTCGCCACTAAAGTATCGGCAGAGTCGAGCGTGGCATCGGCGCTTCTCAGCCAACGGAAGGTGGTGGTTCCTTCGGCATCGGACTCGGCATCGAGGTAAGTGTAATTGCCGTTCAGGGTTTGGCCGATTTTGACAAAGCCACCCACACTCACTGCCGTGGCGGTGGGGGCGCGGTTATAGGCTGCATCGCTGACGGCGGGCAGGCCTGTTGTTTCGCCGGTGGTGGCCACCGGCGTGACTTCGAAGAACAGATAACCTTCCGCATCGGCGGCCTGCATGGTGTAGTTGCGGGTGGTGGCCACCACGGAGTCGCCCGAATCTAACACACTATCGCTGCTGCGCAGCCAGCGGTAGGAGGAGGCGCCCTCGGAGTCATAGAGGGAATCGACGAACGTGTAGACGCCATTGAGCGTGGTGCCCGGGGATGGGGCACCGCTCACGGCGACCCCGGCGGCCATCGGCGCCTGGTTCACCGAGTTCACGGCTTTCAGCTTGTAAACCTTGAGACTCTCGATGGTGGGAGTGCCGGTATTCGCGTTGCTTTTCTTGGCCACGATCTGGAGGCCATTCATGTTCGTGCCCTGGGTGGCGGTGGTCCGCTTGTTGAGCGAATAAACCGCGCCATGCTCGGCGAAGAACTCGACGGTGGAGGCGTCCACGTAAAGACGCAGGTCGAGTTTGCCGTCGCCCGGATCGTAAGAGACGAGGCTGTTGTTGAATTTCCTGGTGGGGACGTCATAGCTGATCGTGTTGCCCGCAATGATCACCTGGATGTAATCCGGCGGCACGGCGCCGGTTTGCAGATTGAGCGTCAGTTGGATCTCCACGAGCGCCGAGTCTGCGAAGGCGGGGTTGTGCGTTCCGGTCATCGCCACGTTGGACACATCCAGCAACGTGCTCTCACGCAGGGCGGTGAGTTCCGGGACCGGATTGGCATAGCAGCGGATGCCGTCGGAGGCTGTTTTGAGCGTGAGTTCAAGCGGCAGGGTGAATCCCTGGTTGTATGGAGCCTGCGCGTCGGTGGGGGTGACCCGCGACCAGATCATCATGATGGCCCGGCCATCCGGCGCATTGCTGAAACATTGGCCGGCCTTGATGTCGCCCATCATGGTCTGGCGCGTCGTTTCATTGCCGGATAGATTCAGGTATTCCGAATCGGGCGCGAATGTTTGGCCATCAAATGTTCCGGTTTGATATTTGGGGGTGGCGTCGATCAGCAGCCACTTCTTGTTGCTCGGATTGCCATCCACCGACAGCTCGACCATTTCCGGGCATTCGTGGAAGACGCGGGCGGTCACTGAAGTTTTCACCCAGTTTTTCAGGTTGGTGCTGATATAGAATCCCATCTGGTTGTCAGTCCCTGATGGCGTCAACTGTTCCGCCGCCGTGATCACCCAGTGCTGGCCCGGCGCATACCAGAACAGCTTCGGATCGCGCCCATAATGACTGATGATGGGATTGGCGTCCCGCAGCATCGTGTAGTTCAGCCCGCCATCCGTCGAATAGGCCAGCGACTCACCGACAAGCGTGCCCGCCCCCGGCGGCACGGCGGTAGAGGAAATGCCCGCGCCGGTGTCGGTAAAGCAGGCGACGAGGGTCTTGGTCTCGCCGACCTGTTTACCGAGTGTGTTGTTGACGTCCACGGTGGTGCTGCCGGAGAATGCATTGCCGAGGCAGATGGACGGGTGAAGCGGAGCTGTCTGTCCGCTCCCGCCGGAACGGATGTTGCGCGGCATCTCGGTCCAGTGGACCAAGTCCCGGCTGACGGCGTGCCCCCAATACCAGCCGCCGAAACCCAGGCCTAGCGGATTGCACTGCCAGGACAGGTGATAGAGGCCATCGGCATACACCATGCCATTGGTATCGTTGTTCCAGCCCACCTTCTGGCTGAAGTGGAACTGCGGGCGGCCGGTCTCGGTGTAGAGCGGCTTCAACGCGCGAGGAGTGTTCGAGTTCTCGATCAAGGCCAGGAAATTGTCGGAAGTCGGCGAAGTGCCGTTCGTGACCTCCAACCGCGCCGTTTGCCCCACATACTCGCCCATCTCTAAATAGGTCCACATGCGGATATTCGCCGCATCCGCGGCGTAAGACGCTGCTTTGATATGCGCCACCGTCCCATTGACCGTCACCTTCAAG
>VFJU01000190.1 GCA_009885905.1 Verrucomicrobiota bacterium | reverse complement strand
CGGGTCTGCCGGTGCCTACCAGTCTTTTGATGCTGACGGCGGGAGTGGTTTGGCGAGAGCAACCAGTGATGGCTTGCGGTTTGTGCATGCTGGCCTTGGCCTTGAATTTTACGTGGACGTACTGGTTGGCCGCAGGGCCTGCACGTAGGTTAGTGGAAAAATTGCTAACAGCAACTTCACTAAAAATCCCAGAACTTCCTCATGGGGATCACTTGAAATTAATCTTGGTGTTGAGGCTGACTCCAGGCATTCCGTTGTTCCTGCAAAATTATCTATTAGGTTTTTTGCGGGCTCCGTTTTATCTCTACCTTCCGGTTTCGCTTCTGTGCACTGGCATCATCTGCAGTGGAGTGATACTGAGTGGAGCTGGGATTGCGGATGGAAACCTAAAATGGGCGATTACGGGCTTATCGCTAATTGTGTTAGGTGGAGTTTTCACCCACCTAGTCCGCGGCTGGTTAGGACGGCGAAAGAAGGTGAAAGAAAGCGTGAGTGATGCTTCATAAATCACGCCGCACTTGATGATGGTTAGACAATCATTCCTGCGGCGACCGTTTCGTTCGTGCCGGGATCGATAAGAATAAATGAGCCAGTGATGCGGTTGCGGCGGTAGGAATCGTGAATCAGAGGGACCGCGGTGCGGAGGGTGATGCGACCGATGTCGTTCATGGAAAATCCGTCCACCTCTTCGATTTTGTGCAGTGTGTTGATGTCGACGTGATATTTGACCTCTTGGATGATGGCTTTGGTTTCCTGAGTCGTGTGACGAATCACTAGTTTGGCCTTGGGTGGCATTGGCTTGTTAGAAAACCAACAGATCATCGCTTCGATGTCTTGGGAAACTTGGGGAGGGTTGTTTGTTTTGACCAACGTGTCGCCGCGTGAGATGTCGATTTCCTCCTCGAGCGTGATGCAGACGGATTGTGGGGCGAAGGCTTCTTCTTTTTCGCCGTCTGGGCTGTGAATGGCTTTGACGCGAGTTTTGAATCCAGAGGGAAGCACGGTCACTTCGTCACCAGGTTTGAAAACCCCGCCAGCGACGCGGCCGGCATAGCCGCGGAAGTCGTGCCACTCGTCGCTCATCGGGCGGATGACCCACTGCACGGGAAAGCGGGCATCAATGTGGTTTTCCTCGCCGCCGACGTAGACGTGCTCGAGGTGATAGAGAAATGTCGGACCCTGATACCAAGGCATGTGTTCGGATTTATCCACGACGTTATCTCCGTTGAGTGCGGAGATCGGGATGTCTGTGATCTCGACGATGTTATCTAACCGTGAAGCGAAGTCGCGGAAATCTTTGATAATGTTGTTATAAACTTCCTCAGAGTAATCCACGAGATCCATCTTATTGACCGCAACCACGAGGTGCTGAATCCGCAGCAGGTTGGCGATGAAGCTGTGACGCTTGGTTTGTTCGATCACACCCTTGCGTGCGTCAATGAGAATGATCGCGAGGTTCGCAGTGGAGGCTCCGGTCACCATGTTGCGGGTGTACTGGGTGTGCCCGGGAGTGTCCGCGATGATGAATTTTCGCTTCGGCGTGGCGAAGTAACGGTAGGCGACGTCGATGGTGATGCCTTGTTCGCGCTCCGCCTTCAAGCCGTCTGTTAGAAGTGCGAGGTTGACGTTTTCGTCGCCACGGCGGCGCGAGGATTCCTCCATGGCTTCGAGTTGATCCTCAAAGATCGATTTGGAATCATAGAGGAGTCGGCCGATGAGAGTCGATTTGCCGTCGTCGACGGAGCCAGCAGTGGTGAAGCGTAATAGGTCCAT
>VFJU01000047.1 GCA_009885905.1 Verrucomicrobiota bacterium | reverse complement strand
GCATCGTCACGGCGGAAAATAACCACTGGACGGGAAACGAGAACCTCGAAGCCTTCGCGGCGCATTTGCTCGACGAGCACGGCGATCTGCATGGCTCCGCGAGCGGAGACGTTGAAGAGGCCTGCGGTGTCGGTATCTTCTACCGTGATCGAAATATTCGTCTTCAACTCGCGCATCAAGCGGTCTCGGATGGCGCGGGTGGTGACGTGTTTGCCTTCTTTTCCAGCGAGCGGCCCGTCGTTGATCGAGAACTGCATCGATACTGTCGGCGGGTCGATGGCGACGAATGGAAGCGGCTCGGCATCGCCATTTCCAGCGATGGTCTGGCCGATTTCGACGTTCTCAATTCCTGCGGCGATTCCGACGATACCTCCTGCGCCGCAACCTTCCGAGTCGGTGGTGGCGAGGCCTGAGTAGGTGAAGGTCTTCATGACCTTGGACTGAGTCTTGGTGCCGTCTTGGCGAAGTAGGAAAATGGTATCACCTTTTTTGACGTTGCCGCCAAGGACCTTGCCGATGGCGACGCGGCCGACGTATTCGTCCCACTCGATGTTAGAAACGAGCATGAGGAACGGGGCATCCGGATCTGCCTTGGGGGCGGGGATGAATTTGACGATTTTCTCGAGGAGAGGGATGCAGTCTTTGCGCTCGTCATCGGGATGATCCATGAAATATCCGTCACGAGCTGAGCCATAACAGAAAGGAGCATTGAACTGGTCTTCGTCTGCGTCGAGATCGAGAAAAAGTTCTAACACTTGATCATGCACCTTCATGGCGTCTGAGAGAGGACGGTCGATTTTGTTGATGACGACGATCGGCTTTAGGCCTTCTTGCATCGCCTTACGCAGCACGAAACGTGTCTGTGCCTGAGGGCCACCCGAGGCATCGACGACGAGGAGCACGCCGTCGACCATCTTCATCACGCGTTCCACTTCGGCACCGAAGTCGGCGTGACCTGGGGTGTCGACGATGTTGATGGTGTATCCATTCCAGAGGATGGAGGTATTTTTCGCCTTAATGGTGATACCCTTTTCCCGTTCGAGATCCATCGAGTCCATGGCACGCTCGGTGGTGGCTTGGTTGTCACGGTAGGTACCGCCGGCTTGCAAGAGTTGGTCAACGAGGGTGGTTTTCCCATGGTCGACGTGGGCAATGATGGCGAGATTTCTAATTTTCAAAGACATTGGAACGATTGGATAAGATGCCGCCTCCGTGCGAAGGGGGGCGGGGCTATGCAGGGTTTTGATGGGGATGGCAAGGCGGGATTCGGGAAATCTCAGCGAAGGGGTTCCTATTTGAATTTTTGAGGGTCTAATTTCCACCCAATCGTGCCGCCGAGAGGGACGTGAAAAGGCGCGGACTCGTTTCCGACATCCGCGCCTTATTCCCATCGCCTTGTGCGGAGATAGCGTCAATTCATGCAAACTGGTTTCCCCCCGGAACCTGATTTGGATGTGCGCTGCACAAGGTTGATGAATCACTAAGGGTAAGTTGATTGCATGTAAACCTAAAAGTTAAGAAAATAAATTTTTCCTGACTGGATCGAGGATAAAATAGTGTTTGAGTGCTTCGATCGAGCCCTCGCCGTAGGATGCGGTCGCAACCAAGCCGCCGTTTGCGCGGATTTTCTCCTTGATGGCTAGCACGGAATTGGCGGGACAAGCAGTCATGCCGGCGTGGGTTAGGTCGAGCATTTCGAGATCGTTGTGGCTGTCCCCGATGGCGAAACAACGGTCAGCGGCGAGGTCATAGTGGCTGGCAACGCGGCTCAGGCTGCTGCCCTTTTGGAAATCTCGGTGGCCGAAGCGAAGATAGATCGAATTCCGCTGCCATGCGAGGTGTGGCTCGGCGGCGGTGAGCGGTTCGATGCGGTCGATGATCCACTGCATTTCCTCTTCCGACTGTGCGATCACGCCGGCGGGTTCACCGTCCATTTCCATCCACTGGGCGCCGGTGTGGGATTCGATTTCATGGCGGATGTGTGCGAGGAGTTTCTGCAGGTTTTTAAAAAGAGCATGGATTTCGCTCAGGCAGCGGTCATTCCAACTGGAGAGGGGGACCCAACGGCCAAACTCGTTAGGGAAATAAATTTCCCGTTCACGCGCGACCACCCAGTCTGGGAGGAACGGGAAATGGCTTTCGACGAATCCCTCAACCAAGTGCGGCATGGCACGGCCGGTGTTGATTCCCCAAACGACTCCCTGCTCCTCGCGGAGTTTTTGAATGACTTCGAAGAACGCTTTAGGCACCGCCGGGGTGCTGGCGGAGTGGTGCAGTGTCCCATCAAAATCAAAGGACAAAATCGCAGAAGGCGCGGACGGGAGAGGAAGTGTTTTCATGCTGCAGAGGACGCCACCTCCCTCGCGCAAAATAATGCGCGGCACAATTAAAAAATGGATCGCGCGGCGGCGGCGATCAAATCAGCAGTGCGATTTGCTCGCCGGGGCCGTGCACGCCCTCGATGAGGATGCCCTCGACGTCGGCAGTTTTCGACGGGCCTGTGCACCAAATGATGTTAGGGCTGTCGCCAAATGCAGCGATCCCATCTGGAATGCTGCGATGGATCTCCGAGCGCTCAAGCACGGCGACATGCACCCACGGTGAAAGCGCGGCGAGGCGGTTAGAGGTGCGGTGGTCATCGATGATTACACTGCCCGACTCGGCGATGGCTCCGGTGGCCCGGGTGACTCCGAACTGATAGACGTCGTATCGATTGCGATCGTACTCCGTTTCTACCACGAGCCCTGCCGCGGCGAGCTTGCTGCCGATCGCGTCGTAAAGCGCCGGGTCACAGTAGCCGTGAAGCTGGTTGTTAGACTTGAGGAATTCAATGAGTTGCTCGGTGGAAGTCATCGCCTTTCCATTCACGCAGGTGAAGTTGCGGACAAAGATTTCCCAGAGATCGTCACCCTCGAGTTTCGGCAGCGAGTGGACCAGTGACATATCATAATCCGGGTAGGCGGCCTTGGTTTTTAAAGCCGAATTGGCAGACTCGATTTTCGCAAAAATAGCAGCGCGTGACATGGATAGATTTGTTAGTTTTACGACTTTACCGAAACTGCTAGAGCTTGCTCGAGGTCGGCGATGATGTCGTCGATGTGTTCGATGCCGATGGACAAGCGGATGAGTTCGGGAGGGATACCTGCTGCGCGTTGCTGCTCTTCCGTGAGTTGAGAGTGCGTGGTCGTGGACGGTTGGATCGCGAGTGATTTGGCGTCTCCGACATTGGCGAGGTGCTTGAAGAGCTTGAGTGAGTCGATAAATTTGGTACCAGCAGAGGCGCCGCCTTTGATGCCGAAGACCACCATCGAGCCGCCTTTGCCGCGTAGATATTTAGTGTTGAGTGCGGCTTGCGAATCGCCTGTTAGGCCAGGGAAGCGGACCCAGTCGACAGCGGAGTGGCCTTGAAGGTGCTTGGCGACTGCGAGTGCATTTTCGCAATGACGATCCATCCGGAGCGGGAGGGTTTCGATTCCCTGGAGAGATTGCCATGCGTTGTCGGGTGAGAGGCAGGCACCAAGATTGCGAAGAGGCCCGGTGCGCATTCTGAGGATGTAGGCGAGGGGGGCAAGCGGCGCAGGAAGATCGTGTGCCCAACGGAGACCATGGTATGATCCATCTGGCTCGTCGAAAAGTGGGTGCTTGCCGCCCGCCCAGTTGAATTTACCTGAGTCAATAACGATGCCGCCAATGCTGGTACCGTGACCGCCGAGCCACTTGGTCAGCGAGTGGACGACGATGTCGGCACCGTGGTCGATGGGACGGGTGAGGTAAGGGGTCGAGAACGTCGAGTCGACAATCAACGGCAAGCCGTGGGCGTGAGCGATTTTAGAAATCGCCTCGAGGTCTGAAATTTCCAGAGAGGGATTGGATACGGATTCGCAGAACAGCGCGCGTGTTTTTCCGTCGATGGCGGCAGCGAAATTTTCGGGGTTGTTAGAATCCACGAAACGAACTTCGATACCAAGTGCCGGCAGGATGTTTTTAAACTGAGTGTAGGTGCCGCCGTAGAGATTTTGAGCGGAAACGATGTTGTCGCCCGCTTGCGCAAGATTGATGATCGAATAGAAAATGGCGGAGGTGCCAGAGGCGAGGGCGAGACCTGCAGCGCCGCCCTCGAGTGCCGCGACGCGCTGCTCGAGCACATCGTGGGTAGGGTTCATCAAGCGGGTGTAGATGTTTCCGAGTTCACGCAGCGCGAAGAGGTTTGCAGCGTGTTCGGTGCTTTTAAAAACGTAGGATGCGGTGCGGTAAATGGGCACGGCACATGCCTGAGTGGTGGGATCCAAACTGTATCCTGCGTGTAGACAAAGTGTTTCGATTTTCATGAATGATTATTAATTGTGTAACTCATCAAAGAACCATCCGAATGCGAGAGCAAGTGCGAAGCGAGTGGATCATGGGGCCTGTGGCTGAATTTTTCGCTGCAGCACTCGGCGATGTTTTCGATCAGGCGGTG
>VFJU01000310.1 GCA_009885905.1 Verrucomicrobiota bacterium | reverse complement strand
GCATCCGAGGCGAAGGCAAGGTTGCGCTTGTAGAGTGCATTTTGCATGCCCATGACACCGAGGCCGATGGGTCGGTGGCGGGTGTTTGCCGTCTTGGCGGCCGTTGTTGGATAGAAGTTAATATCGATGACGTTGTCCAAGGCTCGGATGGCGACCGTGATGGTTTCCTTAAGCATTTCGTGATCGAGGGCACCATCGCGGGTGATGTGAGTATCAAGGACGACGGAGCCGAGGTTGCAGACAGCGGTTTCCTCCTCGGAAGTGTTCAGAGTAATTTCTGTGCACAAGTTAGACGAATGGATCACACCACAATGGTCCTGAGGAGATCTAACATTGCAGGGGTCCTTGAAAGTGATCCATGGGTGACCGGTTTCGAAGACCATTTTGAGCATCGATTTCCAGAGTTCGAGTGCAGGAAGTTGGCGAGACCAAATTTTGCCATCGGCAGCCATTTGTTCGTATTCGCAGTAGCGCGTCTCGAAGGCCGAGCCATAGAGGTCGTGGAGGTCTGGGACTTCATTGGTGCGGAATAGAGTCCAAGTTCCCCGGTCCACCATACGTTTCATGAAGAGGTCCGGCACCCAGTTAGCGGTGTTCATGTCGTGGCAGCGGCGGCGCTCGTCACCGGTATTTTTACGGAGGTCGAGGAAGTCCTCGATGTCGTTATGCCATGTTTCGAGATAAGCGCACCCCGAGCCACGGCGTTTTCCTCCTTGGTTGACGGCGACGAGTTGGTCGTTGTGAAGTTTAAGGAATGGAATGATGCCTTGCGATTCGCCGTTGGTGCCTTGGATATAGCCGCCGGTACCGCGGACGGCGGTCCATGAGCCTCCGAGGCCACCAGCCCATTTTGATAGGAAGGCATTCTCCGCGATGCCTCGGTACATGATTGACTCGATTGAATCGTCGACCTTGTAGAGGTAGCAGGATGAAAGTTGGCTGTGAAGCGTGCCGGAGTTGAAAAGTGTGGGCGTGGAGGAGCAGAAGCGGCGACCTTTATAGAGATTATAAAGACGGATGGCCCAGTCTTCACGCTGGGTTTCTTCGCGCTTGAAAAGACCCATCGCGACTCGCATCCAGAAAAATTGTGGCGTCTCAATGCGGCGATGTTTGTCACCGGTTTTGTCAACGATGAGGTAGCGATCGTAGAGTGTCTGAATTCCGAGGAAGTCGAAGTCGAGGTCGGCGGTGGGGTCGAAAGCTTCGGCAATTTTATCGATATCGTAGAGATTGAGCAGCTCGGGAGTGAGCCGCTTGATCGCGACGCCGTGCTTGAGATAAGACTTGAAGCCAGCTTTGTGAGCTTGTTTCAACTTATCAATTCCGTCTCGTAGGATCGACCAGTCGAGCACCTCCTCGTAAATGTAAGAGAGGAGAATGCGAGCGGCAAATTTCGCGAAATCAGCGTCTTTTTCGATGAGCGCCTTGGCGTTTAGGGTGACGGTACTTTTGAGGTCTTTTTCAGAGATTTCATTGCCAACAGAGCGGCGGAGTTCACGCTCTATTTCTGCTTCTGATAGATTGAGGTCGAGACCGATCGATGCATAGGCGATGCGCTTGCGGAGATCGGTGCCGTCCCAGAAAGAGGAAATGCCATCGTCGTCGATGACGGTGACCATGAGTTCTTGGTTAGGATCCTCTGCAAGGTTTTCTTCTTCTTGGCGCAGACGTGCGCGCTCGTCACGGTAGCGGACGTAGTGGGTCGCGGCTTTGAAGTGACCTTGCCGCATGAGTTCTTCCTGAACCATGTCTTGTACGTCCTCGATGTGAATAAAGGAGGAGTCACCTTGGCGGATGCGGTCGGTAACGCCCTTGGCGACCTCTGTGGCGGGTTCAGGATTTTCCTTGATGGTTAGAAAAGCTTTTCGAACGGCGATTTCGATTTTGGTCTCGGACCATGGAACAACGTTTCCATTACGGCGAATGAGTCGAACGGGCAGGGTGTTAGGACTGGTGTGCACGTCGACCACGCCAGTTTTTTCCATCGAGCGGCGGAAAGCCAAAGACTTCGCTACGTCGTAAGCTTCGTTTTCTAGCAGTGCTTTTTCGATCAGTAGGTAAAGATCTGATTCAGTTAGACGAAGGCGGCCTGCGGAGTCGAGAGATTTGGTTAGAGAATTGGCAACTGAGTGAGCGACATCCGAAACGAATTTGCGGTTTACGTCTGAAAAAATCGAGATCTCGTCATGGCTGCGAGAAATGAGCAGGTCAGCTAGAGAGTCGCCGATAGCGTCTGCGACGTCTTCGAGTGAGAAGTGTGAGTCGGTCGTTCCGCGTGTGATCGTGATGTCGGTGACAGGCGCACGGTTCTCGGTGGTGAGGACTTCACGCCAAGCGAATCCACGATCCGTGAGAGCAAAGCGGTCGGTGACGACTTGTTTAAGTGCGAGGTCTTCGTTTAGATTGAGAGAACGATACATGTTGTAAAAAAGGATTTTATGAGAGAGATAAATTAATAAGAAGCGTGGATAGAATTTGCATTGCTGCGAAAGCGGCAACGCCTGCGAGACTCAGAGTTCGTCGTCGTCGACGGAAGTGAGAGCGGAGGCTTTCTGGTATTCAGTGACGCGGCCTTCGAAGAAATTGGTTTCCTTCTTGATGTCCATCATTTCAGCGAGCCATGGGAAAGGATTACTAACAGATTCGTTCAGTGGGGCAAGGCCACAAGAAGTGAGGCGACGGTCTGCGATGTAGTCGATGTAGGTTTCAAAGTCAGCAGAGTTTAGTCCGAGACCCGCGACAGGAAGGCAATCGCGGATGAATTGTTTTTCGAGGCGGATGCCCTCGGCCATGGTGTCACGGAGGTCTTCGCGGAAGTCTTCGGTCCAGATGTCTGGATTTTCGTCGACGAGATCCATCAGGAGATTGCGGAAGACCTCGATGTGGTTCGATTCGTCGCGCAGGGTGTAACGAAACATTTGCCCGATTCCGGGAAATTTATTTTGGCGATAGAGGCTGAGAATCATGCCGAAAAGACCATAAAACTGGGTACCTTCCATCACTTGACCGAACATGAAAATGTTTTTGGCTAGAGCTTGCTTGTTCGTCGTGATGGTGAGGTCAATATCACGGCGGAGAGCCTTACTGTTAGAAACGACGAAGTTATTTTTCGCGGTGATCGAGGGGATGTCCTCGAACATCGCTTCGCACTCGTGCGGATTGATGCCGAGCGAGGAGATCATGTAAACGAGGCTGTCTGCGTGGATGTTTTCTTCATGGGCGTGGCGACCGAGGACGAGCTTGAGCTCAGGGGCGGTGACGACCTCGCGGACTACGTGAAGCACGTTATCTCCCACGATGCCCTCTGCGGCGGAGAAGTAGCCAATGCCCATCTTGATGATCCAGCGCTCGACATCCGAGATTTCGTCAGAGCGCCATTGTTCGACGTCCTTTTGCATGGTGACGTCTTCGGGTTCCCAGTGATTGTTCTTCATCGTCTTGTAGAGATCATACGCCCACTGGTATTTGAGTGGGAGGATGTTGAAGAACATGGTTTCCTTGCCGTTGATGACGCGCTTGCCGGCGTAGGCGAGTTCGGCTTTTTCTCGGTCGAGGGTAAAAGTCTTATTTCCGAGAGCTACGGTGGTGGTTTTAGCGGGTGCGGTAGAGATAGCGGACATGATGGTTGGCGGACGTAGAATGTGATGAATTTTAAACGAATTGCGGCAGGTGCAGCGTTTTGGAGACTGACAGCGTTGGGGGGGTGTAGTCAAACTGATTTTGCTCATGTAGTATCCACAAATTATTCACAATACAATATGTAGTGGTTTAGTGTAAGTGTTTACTTTGTAAATATATCTCAAAATGTGAGGTTTATGTATTTTCGCCAAGGAAGATTCAGCCTCGCCTTGGGGTAGGTTGCGGGCAATATTTTTTTCGCAAAATGTTAGAGATGGGCACCTCAGGAGAAATTTGAAAAAATTCTTTAAGTTTTACGAAATATTACCCCTTTCAAACGATTTTCGCGTCGCAAGGTGTTGAAATTTCGAGAAGTAAAAATTTCAACATCATAGCGGTAATTATTTTTTAACGGCTTTAGGTGGCATGAAGAACGAAAAAACCGCCGACTCCAAGCTTGGAATCGGCGGTTAAAAATGGGTGTGTTAGATTTTGTTAGAACTTCCAATCGTGTTGATCGAGATCGCAGACGCAGGCGGCAAGTAGCATGATACAAGCAGCAATATCCTGTTTGTGACAGGATTCGATGGTTTGATGGATGTGGCGGGTGGGGATGGAGACCGCGCCTGCGATCGAGCCGCCGGCGACCATGCGCTGAAGGCTGGCGGTGTCGGTGCCTCCGCCGGCGAGGATTTCGGGTTGCCACTTGATTTTGTGGCGTTTGGCGGCGGATTTCATGAATTCGATCATTCGGTAATCGCAGATAACTGACGAATCCATGAGCTTGATTGCGGCGCCATCGCCCAGAGAGGTGCAGCGTTCTTGTGGGGTGGATCCAGGGACGTCGTAGGCGATGGTCGTATCTAGGCCGAAGCCAAAATCGGGTTGGATTTGGAGGGCGGAGGCTTGTGCGCCACGCAGGCCGACTTCTTCTTGAACGGTGAAAACGGCGTAGAAGTCGTAGGCGGGCTTGCGCTTGGATTTTTTCAGTTCACGGAGGGTCTCGATGAGGACAAAAACGGAGGCGCGGTTGTCGAGGGATTTTACGTTCACGCAGTCGCCGAGTTCGATAAGCGGCGAGTGGCGGGTCACGAAATCGCCGACGGCTATGAATTTATCCACGTCTTTTTTGGGGAGGCCAGTGTCGATGAAGTAATCGCTAATTTTGACGGCTTTATTTTTCTCCTCGGGCGACATGATGTGGACGGGCTTGGAGCCCATGACACCCATGATATCCTTGCGACCGTGGAGGATCACGCGTTGTGATGTTAGAGTTTTCGGGTCAAATCCACCGACGGGATTGAAGCGCACGAAACCCTTGTCGTCGATGTAGGTGACAATGAAACCAATTTCGTCCATGTGTGCGGCGGCCATGGATTTTTTAGCTTTGGACTTACCTTTTTTGAGGGCAATGACGTTGCCCATATTGTCGACACGGACGTCGTCGGCGAGGCCTTTGAGTTCGGTGAGGACGAGGTTGCGGATTTTTTTTTCGAAGCCAGGAGCACCAGGGGCTTCGCAAATACGAGTGAGTAGAGGAATATCGATCGGCATGACGGGCAAAAAGTATCGAGAATTTGGCGGGTGACGAGATGGAATTGTGCGTAGGCAATAATTCCGACTTGGCGGAATCTGCTGAAAAGTTACCTTTGGTCTGTGAAAGGTAAATTATTGATCGACCTGTCGAAGCTGCCTGAGGAAGGAAAAAGTTACGCAGGTGAGCTACCGAAGGAAATTTTCGACCTCCCAGAGGGTGACGTTCAGGCCGTGGGACCACTGATTTACGATGTCTGGGTGCAGCGCTTCGAGTCGGAGCTTTTACTAACCGGGATGCTTTCAACGGTCTTTGAATTAACCTGCGTGAGGACGCTACATCCATTTTTACAAACCATTCGTCTAGAAGCAGCAGCAGCATCCATGGAGATCGAGCGGGAGGGGGAAATCGACGTCACCGATGCCTTGCGCGAGGAGGTCTTGATCAACCTTCCGGTGGACCCGCGCTGCGAGGATGGGGATGTGCCACAGAAGTGTGAAATTGATTCCCGATATTTATCAGTGGACAAGTTGCCCGAAGATGGGGTACCCACTGCCCCCCGCGCCGAGAGTGACGACCGATGGTCTGCTCTCGACATACTCAAGGACCTCAAGGACCCCACTTAAACGAACAACGACCATGGCCGTACCAAAAAGACGCCAATCCAAAAGCCGCCAAAAAATGCGCCGAGGCGCCAACCGCTGGCGTGCACCGATCTTCAAGAGCTGCCCTGAATGCGACAGTAGAGTGCCATCGCACATTGCTTGCCCATCCTGTGGTTATTATCGCGGCCGCCAAGTGCTCGACGTCGAAGCTCTCTGAGGCTGACGACGCGAACGCTTAATGCATTGCCGCTCGGGGATTTCCTCTTGCGGTGATTTCCGCTGCATCCACAACCATCTAAGAATTCTCGATTCTGCATGAAAGTCGCGCTAGACGCCATGGGAGGAGACCACGCTCCCGCCATCAATATCGGCGGGGCCATCGACGCTTTGCGATATTACCCGAAGCTGGGACACCTTTACTTGGTCGGAGTCGAGGACGTCTTGCGAGATGAATGCAAGAAGCAGGGTTTGGATTTGAATGACCCACGCGTAAGCATCGTGCATGCCCCAGAGGTGATCGGCATGGCTGAGCCGGGTGCGAAAACGGTGCGCCGCAAAAAACTTTCCTCTATCAGCATCGCCATGGACATGGTGAAGGACGGTCGGGCAGACGCATTTGTTTCTGCTGGAAATACCGGTGCGGCGGTTGCCGCGGCGACACTTAAATTACGCACGCTGGAGGGTGTGGATCGCGCGGGCATCGCCTCCGCATTGCCTAACGAACATGGCATTTGCCACATCCTCGACGCTGGGGCCAATCCCGAGGCCAAGCCCGAACACCTCGTGGCCTACGCGGTGATGGGAACCGCATTTGCGCGCGGCGTGCTCGGCGTCAAGAATCCGAAAGTCGGGCTGATGTCTAACGGCGAGGAAGAAGAGAAAGGCACGGCCTTCACGAAGGAAACTTTCAAGCTCCTCAAGCAGACACCGGGAATCAACTTTGTGGGCAATGTTGAAGGCGGAGATCTTTTCGAAACCGAACTGGACGTGGTGCTTTGCGATGGCTTCGTCGGCAACATCATGCTCAAGACCATCGAGGCGACTGCCAAAGCCGTTTCCAAGTGGCTAAAAACAGAAATCCAAGGCAACCCACTGCGGATCGCTGGTGCGATGCTTGCCCAAGGCGCGTTCAAGGCTCTCAAGGAGAAAAGCAGTTACGAGACCTACGGCGGCAGTCCATTACTCGGTGTCGATGGCGTGGTGATCATCGCCCACGGATCTTCCACCGCGCTCGCGGTTCGCAACGCAATTCGAGTGGGCATAGAAACGGTTGAAAACAAAGTCAACCCACAGATTCAGCAGGCGTTGGCAGAGATTGCGAAAGCCGCCGTGTCAGCCAATTCGTTTTAGATAACTTGGAATTTCACTTCGCGCTTGTGGCATCCCATCTTGGGTTCCAATGTCCCGCAGCATGACAGAGTCGACGTCCCCTTACCAAGTTTGCATTGCAGGAACCGGTAGCTATCTGCCGGCGCAAATTCTAACAAATGACGAGCTTGCCGTGAGTGTGGACACCAGCAATGAGTGGATTGTTTCGCGTACCGGCATCAAGGAGCGCCGAATCGCCGCCAAAGACGAGTTCACCTCGCACATGGCCACCCACGCAGCAAGGCGCGCGCTGGAGCAGGCGGGCCTAGCTGCCGAGGACATCGAGTTGATTATCGTCGCAACCATCACACCGGACACGCCCACACCGGCCACCGCTTGCTACGTGCAGCAAAGCCTTGGTGCGAATCGCGCAGTGGCGTTTGACATCTCTGCCGCGTGTTCCGGATTTCTTTATGCGATGAAAATTTCCAAGCGCCTCATCGCGGATGGAGGTTTCAAAAATGCTCTCATCATCGGTGCAGAAAAACTTTCATCAGTCACAAATTGGTCGGATCGCTCGACGTGTGTGCTTTTTGGTGACGGCGCGGGTGCGGCGGTTCTTCGGCGAGCAAATCCGGAAGAAGGCTCTATCCTAGCCACCGAGATGGGCACGGATGGAAGCCTAACACATTTGCTCAACATTCCCGGTGGTGGTAGTGCCTGCCCGATCACAAGCAGCAATGTGAATGACAATCTTTTCACTCTAACCATGATGGGCAAGGAAGTCTTCAAGCACGCGGTCAACCGTATGAAAGAAGCAGCGGAAAAAGTCATCGAGCGGGCTGGATTGAAAGCTGAGGACATCGCCTGCGTAATTCCTCATCAAGCGAATTTAAGAATCATCGATGCGATCGCTGATCGACTCGCCGTTCCTAACGAAAGGGTGTTTGTGAACTTGGATAAGTACGGCAACACGTCGGCAGCGGCGGTAGCCATTGCCCTCGATGAAGCGAACCGCACAGGTGCCTTCAAGCGTGGCGACCATATCGTGCTGGTGGTTTTCGGCGCTGGCCTTACATGGGCGGCGGCGGCGATCCGTTGGTAGCTTTTCAAATTCTCATGTCCTATCGCAGCACGCCTCAGGAAACCACCGTGATGCCGCCAGGCATCCCTTATATCATTGGAAATGAGGCTGCGGAGCGGTTTTCATTCTACGGGATGCGTACGATTCTGGTCGTTTTCATGCTGCAGTATTTGCACTTCATGGACGGAGCGGGAGGGCGTGCGATGTCTGGCAATCAAGCGGTCGAGTACTATCACCAGTTTGCGAGCTGGGTTTATTTTACTCCGCTGCTCGGTGCGCTGGTTGCGGATATTTTCTTGGGTAAATACCTAACGATTTTATGGTTATCCATCGTTTATTGTCTCGGGCACGCTGCGCTTGCTTGCATGGGATATTATGAGAATTCGCCATGGTGGTTGTTTGCTGGATTGCTGTTAATCTGCATTGGCTCTGGTGGGATCAAACCTTGCGTATCGGCACATGTTGGCGACCAGTTTGGGGGAAAAAATCAGAAACTACTTTCTCGAGTTTATAATTGGTTTTACTTCTCGATCAACTTTGGCTCGTTCTTTTCTACCTTGCTCACACCATGGTTGTTAGAAAAATACGGTCCGCACTGGGCGTTTGGTGTGCCTGGCGTTTTGATGGCCATCGCGACGTTGATGTTCTGGCTAGGCAGAAACCGTTTCGTGCATGTTCCGCCATCTGGTCGCAGATTTTTTAAAGAGGCTTTTTCTCGTGAGGGGATCGTCGCGCTTGGTAAGTTGATTCCGTTGTTCTTTTTCATCGCGGTGTTCTGGTCGCTCTACGATCAGACGGGTTCCTCGTGGGTGCTACAAGCGGAGCAGATGGATTTGAGATTTCTTGGAGTCACGTGGTTGGAATCACAAGTTCAGGCGGTGAACCCGATCTTGGTTTTGGTTTTTATTCCGCTGTTCACCTTTGTGATCTATCCATGGTGCAACAAGATTTTCTCTCTCACGCCGCTGCGAAAAATTGGTCTTGGAATGATTCTGATGACTGTGTCGTTTACTCTCGTCACCTTGATTCAAACATGGATCGATGCTGGTGAGCGACCTTCTATCGGTTGGCAGGTTGCGGCTTTTTTTATCATCACTGCGGCTGAGATTATGGTGGCGATCGTTGGGATGGAGTTCGCTTACACTCAGGCACCTCGGACGATGAAGTCTTGGGTGATGGCGTTGTTTTGGTTGGCGGTCTGGGGTGGTAATCAATTCACCGCTCAGGTGAATCATTTCATCGCTATCGCATCATCCGCTGAGATTCAATTCGAGAAAGCAACGCTGGGTATGCCATCAGATTGGGAGAATTCGCCCAGAACGATTTCCCTTCCGGGCTTTGACGGAGTCATTGGTACCGCTGACGATTTCGTAGCACGTTGTAGGCAAGGAAGGATGAACTCGTTAGAGATCCCAGGGCGTGAGATTTTCTTGGATGCGGCAAGCCGAATCGAGGCAGCATCGCAACAACACTTGCCATCTAACAAAGTCGGGAATGAGCTGCTTGGTGGTGTGAAGGATCCATGGAAAAACCCGTTGGTTTACGATGTCATCGACTCGTCTCACGCTCGAATTTCCAGTGCGGGTCCTGACCGTACCGCCAAGACTCAATGGGATATTGGTGTGATGATCGAAAAAACTAACGGCAGCGACGCCTCAGCCGATGACACATGGCTAGGGCGCCGCAAGATTGCGCTTGGGATTCGCGAGCAACCCACCGAGGCAGGCTTCAGTCGTAGCGAATTTTCTGGTGGACAGAGTCGGCTTGAAGGCGCGGCCTACTTCCGTTTTTTCACATGGCTGGTTTTAGCCACCACCGTAATTTTTATTCCCTTTGCCTATTTCTATCAGCCGAAGACCTATCTGCATGATTGATCTGCATGATTGGATCACGAAAGCCGCTTCATCACCGCCGCGGATAGAAGTTTTCCATCGGCGCGACCGTCCGCCAGTTCTTGCGCCCGTTTCATCACCTTGCCCATGTCCGCCTTGCCGGTCGCACCGGTGTCGGTCACAGCACGTTCGATGATGGCGACGAGTTCTTCATCGCTAAGTGCTGCGGGAAGGTAGCGAGAGAGAATCTCAATCTCCGTTTTCTCAGTGGCGGCCAACTCGGGTCTTCCAGCGTTTTCAAATTGCTCGCACGAATCGACGCGTTGTTTGATTTGCTTACGGATCACCGCGAGCACCTCGGATTCATCGAGCACGATGCTGAGATTGCCCTTTTCGATTGCGGCGTTCATCAACGCGCTTTTTAGGGCTCGCAGAGCATTGAGCGCGACGCTGTCTTTTGCCCTCATGGCGGTTTTTATATCTTCGGGAATGCGGGTGGCGGTGTCACTCATTCCCTTGTCTTATCACGGCTTTGGGACTCGCCAAGTAAAACTGGCGAAGTGGGCGCGGTCATTCCGCTT
The DNA here is from genome assembly GCA_009885905.1 of Verrucomicrobiota bacterium. Lineage (GTDB taxonomy): Bacteria > Verrucomicrobiota > Verrucomicrobiia > Verrucomicrobiales > Akkermansiaceae > Luteolibacter. The sequence continues at coordinate 1,628 of VFJU01000310.1, read as the reverse complement.
GCCCAGTGGCGGTAGGTTGTTTACGGGGTTGCCCTTGGTTGGCATATTACTTGTCCCTAATTAACCTTCGCGAAATACTTCACTCATGGCTATCATCCGCGCGCTTCTCTCCGTCTCTGATAAATCCGGCCTCGCTGAATTTGCCAAAGAGCTTCACGAAATGGGAGTCGAACTTCTTTCCACCGGTGGAACCTCAGCCGCCCTGCGCGAGGCGGGCTTGCCGGTGATCGATGTTTCCGAATTTACCGGTGCACCGGAACTTTTCGACGGACGTTTGAAAACGCTCCATCCGAAAGTTCACGGCGGCTTGCTCCAGCGCCGTGATGATCCACAACACATCGCTCAGGCCAAGGCCAACGATATCCCACCGATCGATCTGGTGGTGGTGAACTTGTATCCGTTTGAAGAAACCGTTGCAAAGCCTGATGTGACCTTGGAAGAAGCCATCGAAAAAATTGATATTGGCGGTCCTTCGATGTTGCGCAGCGCCGCCAAGAATCACTCAAGCGTCACCGTCGTTGTCGACCCCGCGGACTACTCGCGAGTGATCGAGGAAATGAAGGAAAACAAGGGCAACACGACCAAAGGCTTACGCGAGCAACTTGCCGTGAAGGTCTTCATGCGGACCTCGCAATATGACGCGGCGATCACCGACTACCTCGGCCAGTGCCGCACTGGTACGGGTTGCAACTTCACTTTAAGTTTGCCGTTAGAACAGGAGCTTCGCTACGGAGACAACCCTCACCAAAAGTGCTCGCTCTATGGAAATTTCCGCGATTATTTCACTCAGGTTCAGGGCAAGGAACTCAGTTACACCAACATCTTGGACATCGAGGCGGCATCGGATCTTATCCTGGATTTCGTGCGCCCTACCGTAGCGATTTTAAAACACACCAATCCGTGTGGCGTGGGTCAAGACGATGACGATCTGCGCGTTGCTTGGCAAAAAGCATTTGAAACCGACCGCCAAGCACCCTTCGGCGGTGTAATCGTCTGCAATCGCCCACTCACACTCGAACTGGCTCGGGTAATCTCTGAAATTTTCACCGACGTGATCATTGCCCCTGAGTTCGAGAGCGATGCCCGTGCGCTTCTACAAAAGAAAAAAAATCTTCGTTTGATGAAAATGAACGATGCCTATCGCACGGAAAAAATGTCGTCGGTGATTCGCTCGTGTCCGGGCGGAATTATGGTCATGGATCGCGATCACACCGCGCTTGGACTGGAGCATCTCGAGTCTAAGGTCGTTACTAAGCGGCCACCCACGGAGGAGGAGATGCGCGCGATGCGGTTCGGTTGGAGAGTCGTCAAACATGTGAAATCTAACGCGATTGTTTATTCAAGTGCTGATCGAACCTTGGGAATCGGTGCAGGTCAAATGAGCCGTGTTGATTCCTCAAGGATCGCCATTTGGAAAGCGAAAGAAGCCGGCCTTAGCTTGGTTGGCAGCATCGTTGCTTCGGATGCGATGTTCCCATTCGCTGATGGTTTGCAATCCGCCATCGATGCGGGGGCTACAGCCTGTATTCAACCCGGCGGATCCATGCGCGACGAAGAGGTCATCGCGGCTGCAGACGCCGCTGGTATGGCGATGATCTTCACTGGAAACCGCCACTTCCGCCATTGAT
>VFJU01000390.1 GCA_009885905.1 Verrucomicrobiota bacterium | reverse complement strand
GCAGCAGAAAACTAAATCCAGCGAGTAATAATGATGCACCACCTGCAACAATGAATGTCCACACAGTTGCTGACTTTAATGCTTCACCGGTCAATCCGGATTCTAGGACAGTTCCTAACCAATTCACGATTCCTTGAGGGTTAGCAGCATGAACTTTATCCCAGTTAACAAAGATAAAAGTGAACGGCCAAGCCGCGAGAATCCAGCCAATCGTGCCGCCCATGCGGACAAGCCCGAACTCTTTTTGGGGATCCTTCATGTTCGTAAATGCGATAGAGTTCGTGATTGAAATGGTAGGAACGTATAGCAAGCAATGCGTAAGCATCAGTCCGAAAAATGGCCAGAAGCTCTTGGTAAAGGCCAGGCCAAGCATCGCAAGACCGCCGAAAAAATGGCTGAAGCTGAGGAATTTCTCTGCAGCAAACTTACGGTCGCAGAATTGATTGCTGAAAAACATTCCAACGATGGCCGCGATCGGGAAGGCATTGAGAATCCACGATTGTTGAGCCGGGGTAAAACCTAAGCTTGGGAGATATCCGAAAATAAGTGGCAGCCATGCACCCCAGATGAAGAATTCAAGCACCATCATTGTGAATAGTTTGATTCGTATGGAACTAGTCATATTTTTAATTAGTCAGATTATTACGGGTTTATTTGTATGGACAGATTGCTCTTCGGCTTCACAAATTTGTAATGCTGCTACTCCGTCGTGCGCGGTGACAGCATTTGGTGGGCGTTGATGAGCGACGCAGTTGAGAATGTAGTCAATCTCCATTGTATAACCATCCGTCCCCTCGCTTTTGATAACGCGAGGGGCTTGTCCAGATTCTGTTACGATCAATGCCTCCGAACCTCGTGCTAAATCATAGTCAAGCGTGGCGCGTTCGCAATGAACGGTGTATGACATGTGAAACCCTTGCTTGAGAAGCCAACTGCCTTCTGCGTGAACAACAGGACCGTCTGAATAGTGATATTGAGTGACTACGTGATGGATTGCTCCCGATTGCCCAGCCACGCCTGAGGAAGAGACTTGCTGCGGGTAACCAAAAAGATGGTTAATAAAGTCGGTGTCGTGAATATGAAGATCAAAAAGTGCTCCACCGAGATCATTTGCACTGCTATAAGTGTCATTTTGGCTCCAACTGGGCATTTCAGACATCCTACGAAAACTCGCCGCTAGAATTTTTCCGAAAGTTTTTTCTTCGACCACCTGCTTGAGCCAACTCCACCCTGGCCAGAATCTCATGCACATGGCCG
>VFJU01000505.1 GCA_009885905.1 Verrucomicrobiota bacterium | reverse complement strand
TTGCGAATCCATGACCACGGCGGTGGCTCCCGTGGAGTTAAAAGTGGCGGCGATTTTATGACCGATATTTCCCGACTTCCCGACCCCGCAAACCACGATTTTTCCGCGATTATTCAAAGTTTCCTGAAGAATTTCCACCGCTGTAATGAAGCACTCGTCAAGCCGCGACGACATTCGCTGAAGGCCTTCGATCTCGGTTTCAATCACGAAGCGCGCGCTCGCCAAGTAGTTCATAACTCATCACAAGCCCAGAACCCCCCCCTTGGCAAGCGTGAGCCTTTAACCCTAATGACGTTTCATCCCATCCATGCGCGCTGAGATCCATCGATTCCGTATTTTACCTTTTCAAATGGGGGCGAGATCGGCTTTCATCTGGCAGCTCAACTTAATCATGCCAACCCGTCCCAAAGATCCCCGACCATTCAAGCGTGCCATTCTTAAACTAAGTGGCGAAGCGCTGCGCGAACCAGGATCGCAGGACAATATTTCTCCTGAAATCGTCGATAGAATCGCCCTTGAAATTCGCGAAGCGGTGCAAGGGGGGCTTCAACTCGGCGTGGTCGTCGGCGGTGGAAATTTCTGGCGTGGTGCGAGTGCTTCCGCTCGTGGGATGGACCGAGCGACCGCAGACTACGTGGGCATGTTGGCCACCGTGATGAACGCACTCGCCCTAGAGGGTGCGCTCGAACATCACGGCGTACCATGTGTAGTCCACTCCGCGATCGAGATGAAAAATGTCGCGGAAACTTTCATTCGTCGCAAGGCCGAGAAACAACTCGATGATGGTAAAGTCGTGATTTTTGCGGCTGGCACGGGAAATCCATTCTTCTCCACCGATACCACCGCGGCTCTACGTGGCAGTGAAATGGGTGCGAATGTGATTCTTAAGGCAACTCAAGTCGACGGTGTTTATAACTGCGACCCACGCAGCAACCCAGGTGCGGTCCGCTATGAGACGGTTACATTTCAAGAATGCCTTTCCAAGCGTTTGAGCGTCATGGATGCCACTGCTTTCAGTCTATGCATGGACAATCACGTGCCCATCATTGTGTTCGACCTCGCACCACACGGTAACCTCTCTCATGCGCTGCGTGGCCTACCGATCGGCACCTTGGTGCATGGTGAATGAAATCTTGTTCTTTAAATCTAACAATTAAATTTTATCATGGATCCTGAAGAAGCGATATTCGAAGTCGAAGAGGCGATGTCCAAGTGCGTCGACTACCTCATTCACGAGTTTGCCGGCGTGCGCACGGGCAAGGCCAGCCCAGCCTTGATTGAAAACCTCGACGTGCATGTGCATGCTTATGGTGCGATTTCTAAGCTTAAAAGCATCGCGGTGATCAGTTCACCCGAGCCGCGGATGCTCATGGTTCAACCGTTTGACCCAGCGACCACTCGCGACATCGAGCGGGCAATCCGTGAGTGCAAGTTGGGGCTCAACCCAGCCGCCGCCGATCGCTCGATCCGTGTACCAATACCTGAGCTCTCGGAAGAGCGCCGCCGCGACATGGTGAAAATGATTAAGCAACTTGCTGAGGAGGCAAAGGTTCGTCTCCGTGCCGCCCGTAAGGATGGTATCGACTCAGCAAAGAAAATGAAAGCCGACAACCTCGTCACCGAAGACGGGCAGAAAGACTTCGAAAAAGAGGTTCAAGATCTAACTAACAAGTTCAACAAGAAGATCGACGATCACGCTGTAGCGAAGGAAGCGGATCTGATGAAGGTTTGAGTCAGAGTTAGGTTTTGTTGACAGGCAGCCTGTTGCTTACTGAAATCAAAACCGAGTAGGATAACTGGCGCGGCATTACTTTTGCGAATGCTCAAGCGCGGCAGCCACAAATCCCGCAAAAAGGGGATGGGCATGATTCGGTTTGGATTGAAACTCTGGATGAAATTGCGCACCAACATAGAATGGATGCTCCGGTAGCTCGATGATTTCCACTAAGCCCTCCACCGCGGAGACCGATGAAATCACCAAGCCCGAATCTTGCAGGCGGTCTTGATAGTCCGAGTTGAACTCGTAACGATGACGATGGCGCTCGTGAATACGATCCACATTTCCATAAAGATCTGCGGCCTTGGTGCCCGTGAAAAGGATCGATTCACAAGAGCCGAGACGCATCGTCGCTCCCATGTCTTCGACGCCTTTTTGTTCTTCCTGTAAGCAAATCACGGGGTGCTTGGTCACCTTGTCGAACTCTGTCGAGTTCGCACCTTTTAGCCCACAAACATTCCGCGCAAATTCGATCGTTGCGATTTGCATCCCTAAACAAATACCGAAATAAGGAATCTTATTCTCACGAGCATACTTGGCTGCTAGAATCTTTCCTTCGGTGCCACGGTCACCAAATCCACCAGGAACAAGGATGCCATCGACATCGCCGATGACGGACTTCGCATCGCGGTCCTCAATGGCCTCGGCTTCTACACGGACGATATGAACTTTGGTATCGTGATGAGCCCCCGCATGGATCAATGATTCGTAAATCGATTTATATGCATCTTGAAGCTCGATGTATTTTCCCGCCACTGCAATGGTAACTTTGTGCTTAGGATGGATCACCCGTTGTACGAAGCGCTCCCAATCTTCTAACGCAGGGGAAGGTGTGTGTCCGAGACCTAACTTATCTACGACAAGTCGATCGATCTTGTCACGTCTTAGGTCGAGTGGGCACTCGTAAATCGAGTGATCCACGTCGCGAAAAGCAACGACATTTTTGCGTTCGACGTTGCAAAACATCGCTATTTTCTTGCGGTTATCTTCGTCGAGATCGGCCTCGGTGCGGCAGATGATGATATCCGGTTGGATGCCTAATTCACGGAGTTTTGCCACCGATTGTTGAGTAGGTTTGGTTTTCACCTCACCCGCTGCTTTGATATAAGGCAAGAGTGTGACGTGGATGAAGCAGACGTTTTCCTTGCCGACTTCGAGTGCGAATTGGCGAAGCGCTTCAATGAATAAGAGGCCTTCCATATCACCGACGGTACCCCCGATTTCAGTGATGAGTACATCGGTGTTAGGATTGCTTTCGGTCACCTGATGCATCCGTAGCTTGATTTCATCTGTCACGTGCGGGATGAACTGGACAGTTTTGCCTAGGAATTCGCCACGGCGCTCTTTCTTAATAACCGAATCAAACACTTGACCAGATGTTAGATTGTTCATCCGCGAGAGCACGCCCGAGGTGAATCGCTCGTAATGACCGAGGTCTAGATCGGTCTCCGCTCCATCATCTAATACGTAAACTTCACCGTGTTGAAAGGGCGACATGGTGCCAGGATCCACATTTAAGTATGGATCAAACTTCTGCATAAGCGTGGTCAGACCTCGGTGCTCTAACAGTGTTCCGATAGAGGCCGCCGCCAATCCTTTTCCGAGTGATGAGACGACGCCGCCGGTGACAAAAATGTATTTCATGAGGTGATTTGATTGAATGTGATGAGGAAAATCATTGAGCACTAGAGGTAGAGAGAGTGGAGGGAATCCCCATCTCTAACCATTCGATTGTAACAATATCCTTTCGATTTCGCGGGCTTGATCTGGTGTGTCGACGCCAGGCGAGGTGTCGGCGGTGATTAAAACTTTAATCGAAGCTCCGTTCTCCAGTGCACGAAGTTGTTCGAGTGACTCGGCGATTTCAAGCGGTGACGGTGGCCAGTTTACGAAAGTTTCGAGAAACTTTCGTTTGTAGGCATAGATTCCTTTGTGTCGAAGCACGGACAACCCAGAGACGGAATTGCGAAAATATGGCAGCGGCGAGCGAGAGAAATACAACGCACGACCATCAAGCGCGATTGCGACTTTGACGACGTTTGGGTCTTGTACGGCGACATCCGCGGGATCAAGTGGGTTGGCAGCAGTGGCCATATCAAGCGAAGGGTGTGCCGCCATCGTCGCGGCGAGTTCATCGATTAACGTGGGATCTATCAATGGCTCATCGCCTTGGATGTTGATGATGTGGGTCGCTTGAGGCACCGCTTGTGCGGCCTCGGCGATGCGGTCGGTACCGGTCGGGTGGTCTGGCGAAGTCATGGCCACCTTTCCTCCAAAGGCGATCACCACATCGCGGATACGCTCGTCGTCGGTGGCGACGATGATTTCGTCCAAGCGTGTGCATTCCTTACAACGTTCCCAAACATGCTGAATCAAGGGTTTTCCCGCGATTTGATGCAGGGGCTTACCCGGAAATCGTGTCGATCCCCAACGCGCTGGCAAAACGCCGAGGATGAAGGTAGGGATGATGGGTTCGGTCACGCTTGCAAGAGGTTGGGCGAGCGTAAGGTGGAGATAAGCCCACGGACAAGAGCGGTTTCGCAAAAACTTTCGGATTTGGAAAGAGCGCTTCGTGATTGCGAAATTCTTCGCTCAGCAACTTCTACCCACCGCTGTTCATCAAGGTAGTCCGCCCACGTATAAATACGCAGGACAGGTTGATTTTTTTTGCAACCCGAGTTGGTGTTTGGAGCAAGCGCGGCTGAGGTGCTGGTAAGAAATTGGCGGCGGTTCATGAGGCATTGCATTCAGTAGAAGCAAAAAACCACTGACTGCCTAAGCTGTTTTCACGGGCTTGCGGTGCGTTTTTAAAGCGCTAGCATTTAATCAATGAGTCGCCGATCAAGACAACGCCTAAACGTAGGAGAAAGCCGCTGGTTTTTCAAAGTGGTGTGCGCATTGCTGTTGCTGAGTATCGTCAGTATCGGCGTGGGATATGGTCTGATGCGCGGCTATCTGCACAGCGATGCGTTCCGTAAATTTCTTTCTGCGAAGGCCAGCGTTATGACTGGCGTTAATGGAGAATTCGCTGCCTTTCGTTGGGAAGGATTGGAGTTGTCCACCGACAAGTTTGAGGCAAGCGGAGACGGTCCGGTGACTCACTTGCGCGCGGATGATCTGCACACGGAAATTGGTTTCGGTGGTGTGACACGTGGGGTTTGGGACGTCCGTGGCTCCAGTGTGCGGCGCTTGGATATCGCAGTGGACTCCCGAAAAAAGCCCATTTCAAAACCGGCAATGTCTGAGGTTGCGCCAAGGGAAAAATCTAACGGTAATAATGGTTGGTTTCCAAGTGAAGCCAACTTGCAAGAGGTCGATGTGCGGGAACTTGCGATCCGATTGCTCATGGATCAGGGCTCGGTAGTCGCAAGCGGTATGAGAGTGCGTGCGGAACGTGCTGGTGCCAACGATGCTTATCGTGTCGATGTCAAAGGTGGGACCATCCAACTTCCAATCAAATGGCTTACAGATCTTCAACTCGACCGCGCTCAACTTCGTCTTCAAGAAAATCAATTTTTCCTATTAGATTCTGTCGTCAATGTTTGGGGTGATGGTCGCATCCAAACAAGTGGCGAGTTAGACACAGTCACCAAACAATTTTCCTTGGAAGGCGATGTGAATGGCATCAAGTGTGAGGATGTTCTAAATGCTGATTGGGCAAAAAAACTCACCGGCAATATTAGTTCGACATTTATTCTAACAAATAAATTGGGATTTCCGAGTGCTAACGGACGCTTGAGCATCGAGAACGGCGTGCTTACCGCCATGCCTGTGCTGGAAGCACTCGCGGCTTATGCCGACACCCGCCGACTTCGAGTGCTTTCCCTCAATCAGGCCCACACCGAGTGGCAGTGGAAGAAAGATGAATTGATCCTGAAAAATATGGTGCTATCAAGCGAGGGCTTGGTGCATTTGGAAGGTAGCATCACCATCCGTGGGCAGGCGCTGGATGGTGATTTCCGTCTCGGAATCGCTCCTGGTACCCTCTCGAGTATCCCTGGAGCAGAGACCGATGTTTTCGCTCCCGGCGAGCGTGGACTACTATGGACTCCGTTGCACATCAGCGGTACGTTGGATCACCCAAAGGAAGATCTTACGGATAGAATGATACAAGCTGCTGGCATGCGGATGTTTGAGCAGCTTCCAGAAACCGGCGAGAAGGTTATCAAATTCACTAACGCTATCCTGGGAGATCCCTCACAGAAAACCGTCGAGAAGGGACTGAAAATTATCAAAGAAAGCAAAAAGACTCTCCACGAATTCGGCGGTATTCTCGAGGGAATACTGGGTGGAGGCCGACGGAGCGAATCTGACGAAGAACCGAAACCGCAGTGAATACTACGATCTCACTCATCATACCTGCTCACAACGAAGGGAAGTTTTTAAATCATTGTCTCGAGGCAGCAAATCTAGCAGCAAGTCGCATCGAATCCACCGTCGAGGTGATAGTGATCCTCAATCGCTGCACCGATGACACCGAGGAAATCGCTCTTCGTCATGGTTGCCGGATCGTTCGCGAGGACGCCAAAAATTTGTCAATGATCCGCAACGCCGGTGTGGCCGTCGCACGCGGCGAAGTCGTCGTCACTTGCGACGCGGACAGTCTCATGCACCCAGACAGTTTTCAGGAAATCCTCCGCCGCCTCGGCACGGGAAATGTCGTTGGAGGAGGTGCGATGGTGCTACCAGAACGTTGGTCTCTCGGTATCGTTGCTAGTGGACTTTCGATTCTGCCTTACCTCGCGTTTACCGGCGTGACTTTTGGATTATTCTGGTTTTTCAGAGAGGACTTCGAGGCAATTGGTGGATTCGATACGCGTTACGTGTCCGTCGAAGATGTTGATTTTGCCCAGCGCTTGAAATCCCATGGTCGCAAGTCTGGGCGCTCGTGGGGGACGCTCTGGTGGACTCCACTTGTCACTTCCTGCCGTAAGTTCGATCAATTCGGCGACTGGTATCTTCTGAAAAACCCGAGCTTTGTGCGCAAAGTTTTTCGTGGCGACGACCGAAAAGCTGCGGATTTTTTCTGGTATGATATTCGCTAAGACTAATGTGCGAGCGCAATAGTCTCCCTCCGTGACGATTTTGTCACGAAACTGAAATGGGTTGGTGAAATTATCATCCCAAGTTGACTTCATTTCCTGCATGTTGGTATGAACCCTGCAACGAGTTCTTCCATGAGTTTATCGAATAGTGACTATCTCTCATAATACACACAAGATCGAGTTTCGGGCGGCATTTTCTCTCATCGAAATGGTGGCTGTCATCGCCATTTTAGTGGTCTTGATGACTGCTGGAGTGAGCCTTTTGAATGGCACAGGTGCCCAATCGCGTCGAGCTGGCACCGACATGCTAAGCGGCTTGATCGAGCAAGCACGGACCAAAGCGATCACTTCTCGAACTAACGTGGTGCTCGCAATCGCGGAACCGGGCGATTTACCCTCAGACGACGAGCGCTGCCGCGTAG
>VFJU01000253.1 GCA_009885905.1 Verrucomicrobiota bacterium | reverse complement strand
TGCTATATCCGTGGGAATACGTCGATCGGTGACAACTGTCACATCGGGCAATCTGTCGAAATTAAAAACAGCCTAATTTTTTCTAATACCAATGTTGGTCATCTTTCATACATCGGTGACTCAGTGTTAGGTGAGCGTGTCAATCTCGGTGCCGGTACCACGACCTCCAACCTTCGTCATGATGGGAAAAATCATCGGTCAATGGTCCAAGGTGTGCTGGTTGATACTGGTCGCCGTAAATTTGGCGCGATCATCGGCGACGGTGCCCACACAGGCATTAACACTTCCATTTACCCCGGACGTAAACTTGGTTCTAACGCCAGCACTCGCCCCGGAGAGGTCGTGCAACACGACATCATCTTGTAATCTATCAAATTTTTAATATAAACTCACCATGTGCGGAATCGTAGGATACATCGGAAAAGCAGGCGCAACCACCGTGCTAATTAACGGCCTAAGGCGTCTCGAATATCGTGGTTATGACTCTGCTGGCGTTGCAATTATTGATGACGATCGCATTGTCATCTCTAAGTCACCGGGAAAAGTCGCTAGGCTCAACGACAAGACACATGCGGACTGGGATCCCACAGTATTTCAACGAGCTATCGCGGGCATCGCTCACACACGTTGGGCGACCCACGGTCCTCCAACGGAAGTGAATGCTCATCCGCATCTCGATCAATCCGGTGACGTTGCGCTTGTGCACAACGGCATCATCGAAAACTACCGCGCCCTCCGCGCACGCCTCGAGGGATTAGGTCATCATTTCTACTCTGAGACCGACACCGAAGTGCTCGCCCATCTGATTGGTGAATGCAATAAAGGCGATCTTTTTCAAGCCGTCTGCGATGCCCTGCACCAAGTTAGCGGTACTTTCGGCATCGCTGTGCTATCTGCTAATGAACCAGACCGAATCATTACCGCACGCCGAGGCAGTCCAATCGTGATTGGCGTCGGCGATGGTGAAACGATTATTGCCTCAGATTCTTCTGCGATCGTGGCCCACACGCAGCGAGTCATTTACTTGGATGACAACGACATCGCCATTGTCACTGCGGATTCAGTGGAGATTCGCGACCTCAACAATGTACCCGTTACTCGAGAAATCGCCGAGCTCAACTTGGACGCCGCTGCTGCTGAAAAGGGTGGTTATGACCACTTCATGCTCAAGGAAATCCACGAGCAACCTGATACTTTGAGCAATACGATTCGCGGTCGCCTCGATTTTGATCTAGGGTCATCAGTTCTAGCAGGAATGGGTACTTCTCCTCGCGAACTTGCGGAGCTTAACCGCGTGGTTCTTCTCGGTTGCGGCACTTCGCTCCATGCAGGTTTGGTGGGTGAATACGCTTTCGAAGATCTGGCAGACATCCATGCCGAAGTTCAACAAGCTGCAGAATTTCGCTACAGGAATCCAATCCTTGGAAGTCGCGATCTCGTTGTTGCGATTTCCCAATCTGGCGAAACTGCTGACACTCTAGCAGCAGTTCGTGAAGCGAACCAAAAAGGAGCTTTTGTGATGAGTCTTTGCAACGTCGTCGGTTCGACAATTGCCCGCGAAACGGGTAGGGGAGTCTATCTTCATGCAGGACCAGAAATTTCTGTGGCATCAACCAAGGCTTTCACCTCGCAAGTCGCGGTTCTTATAATGATGGCGCTCAAGTTAGGTCGTGGCAGGCGCTATTCTCGTGAGGATGGGATTAAGCTCGGGCGTGAAATCGAATCGATCCCAACACTGGTTGCTAGAGTACTTCGTCAAGATGAACATATCGCCAAAATTGCAACCACCTATGCGAATAACGAACACGCTTTCTTCATCGGACGCGGTCCAATGTACCCCGTCGCACTGGAGGGTGCCCTTAAACTAAAAGAAATTTCATATATTCATGCTGAGGGATATCATGCGGCAGAATTGAAACACGGTCCCATCGCTCTGTTAGAAAATGGCACTCCGATCATCGCACTCGCGGTAGACATCCCGGGCAAGGATAAAACTCTAGGTAATATCGAGGAATGCCGTGCACGTGGAGCACGCATCCTTGGAATCGTCACCGAGGGAGACCACGAAACTGCTGAATGCATGGACGACTTCATCACCATTCCATCCTGTCATCCGCTGGTGGCCACCATTCCAGCAGTCGTAGCTTTACAGCTTTTCGCCTACCATGTTGCCCGCATCCGAGGTTGCGAAATCGACCAACCTAGAAATCTAGCAAAAAGCGTCACCGTAGAATAGCTTTCAAAAGTAGACCGTATCAGACCTAATGACGACGTAACCGCAACAATGCGTCCTGCGTCGAAAGATTGGTTATCGACAAATTATCGTCTCTGCAGGTTTTTGTGATATTGGGCAGAATATGAATAATCCACCCGTTACTCATACAAATGGTTGATGCGGCCGCACCAACCATTTGTAATGCCTGTGAATGAGGATGGCAGATTTCGCTGATGTTTATTGGTGTTCTACAGGTAATTTCCAAGTAGATTTGTACATCTATTAGGTTGAAATCTTAACGATGTCAGTGACTCGTTTGTAGCTTCAGATGGCTAGTTGCCAGTATCAGAGACTGTTGCAGGTCTTACTTGCCGTTCGCGGGTGGTATAAGCAGAGGTAAAAAAGAAAACCCCCAACGGCGTAAACCGTTGAGGGTCAAAGAGTGGAGGCGAGGGGAGTCGAACCCCTGTCCGAAACGCCGTCAACACTGGCATCTACACGTTTAGCATGATGTCTAGAACTTCGGATG
>VFJU01000305.1 GCA_009885905.1 Verrucomicrobiota bacterium | reverse complement strand
TTCGCGGTTGGCGCGCTAAAAAATGGTCAACCCCCATTCTACATGCCCTGGCAAATTCCAGTCGGTGCATTCGTCGCCGTGCAACTCATCTGCATGCTTGCCGCGCTGATGGGTATCATCCGCCTAAGTCTCTACGAACCCGCCATGGTCTTCCGTGCTTGATCTAACTCCATCCTCTCGCATCGTCGTCGATGTCCGCAATGTCCAAAAAGGCTTCGGAGAAGGCGCGAACCGTGTTGCCGTTCTTAAGAATGTTAGCATAGAGGCTCGCACTGGCGAAATCATGATGCTCGTCGGTCCATCCGGTTGCGGAAAGACTACACTACTTAGTGCAATCGCCGGAACACTTCAGATAGAAAGCGGAACAATCAACGTGTTCGGAAATGAGTTAGAAAAAATGTCTGGATCGGCTCTCACTCGATTTCGTGCCGCAAATATCGGGTTTATATTTCAACAGTTTAACCTGATTCCCACACTCACCCTCGCTGAAAACGTCGGAGTCCCATTACTCATCCAAGGGATTTCAAGTAGCAAAGCACTCAAACGTTCTCGAGAAATGTTGGATAAAGTTGGACTCGGAGAACGCTGGAGTGAGAGACCTAACAAGCTCTCCGGTGGTCAACAGCAGCGGGTGGCCATCGCTCGTGCTCTTGTCCACGAACCACCACTCGTCATTTGCGACGAACCCACCGCGGCACTGGATGCGCAGAATGGCGAAATCGTCTTGGACCTCTTCCGCCAAGTCGCTCGGTCACCAGAGCGGGCCGTGATCATCGTCACTCACGATAGCCGAATTTTTTCCTACGCCGACCGAATCGCCCGCATGGACGATGGCGAGATTGTCGACGTGAAAGAACAAACCTCGCAGCAACCACAATTCGTCCACGAACACGCCCACTGATTTCTCATGAACCTTTTCTCAAAAATAATCCGCTACGGTTCCATCGTCTTGGCTATGTGCGGCGTGATCGCCATCGTCACTGTCTCACGCACACAGGCAGAGCGTCAGTTGCCTCCACCAAGCGATCCACCAGTGATGCCACCACAAAAACCTTACCTCGAGTCTGTCGCAGCATCAGGAATTCTGGAGGCACTCAGCGAGAATGTCTCGATTGGGGTGCCTCTGCCTGGGTTGGTCACTGAGATGTTCGTCAAGGTGAACGACCCCGTTAAAAAAGACCAACCTCTGATGAAGCTAGACGATCGCGATCTGCGCGCCGACTGGTTATCAACCCAGTCCGAACTCGAAATTTCACGCGCTCAAATCACGGTCAGCGAGGCCCAACTCAGTAAACTTGAATCTCAACTTGGCCGCCTCACCTCCGTCAGCGATAGCCGTGCGATCAGTCGCGACGACCTCGAAAACCGCAAACAAGACGTCGCTGTTGCACAGGCTCAACTCCTCGCTGCCAAAGCCCAACTTAAAGCCACGGAAAACTCCCTGCAACGGATCAATTTACTCATCGAACGCCTCACCGTACTTGCACCGCGTGATGGCACAATCATCCAAGTCAACATCCGTGCTGGTGAATACGCTTCCACCTCGCCCAAGGAACCAGCGATCATCCTCGGAGAAACCAGCAAACTGCAAGTCCGCGCCGACATCGACGAGCAAAACGCAAGCCGCATCCGCGAAGGTCAAAAAGCATATGGTTATTTAAAAGGAGATCCCACCGTCACTTTTCCTCTCAACTTTATCCGAGTGGAACCCTATGTCATTCCCAAGGTATCACTAACAGGCGCCAGCACCGAGCGCGTTGATACTCGTGTTCTCCAAGTCATTTATTCACTAGATCGCCCAGTGGATCCTCCTCTTTACGTGGGTCAGCAAGTGGACGTCTTTATCGATGCACCCGACCGCGCTAAGAAACCATGAATTTCCGCTTCATTCTCATACCCGCTTGTTTGCTCCTTGCTTCATGCATGGTCGGGCCAAATTTTCAGTTGCCTGAATTTCTATCAGGAAATCACTGGAAGGAATCACGCTCTGCCAATTCTAACAGGCTTCCCGACGATTGGTGGCGTCTCTTCAACGATCGTGAACTCACCAAGCTGGTAGATCGAGCATTGGCAGCTAACAACGACCTTGCCGCAGCAAAAGCCCGCGTTGAGACCGCACAAGCTTTAATCGGCGTAAGCCGCTCTGCATTATTTCCAGCACTCGGTTTTAACGGCAGCGCTGGTGCGTCTCGAAGTTCATCAGAAGTCCTGCGAGGAAATCTTCCTGCTGGCGCGGATGTCAAACTGGAATCACAAAACTACCGCAGTACCTTTGATATGGCTTACGACCCCGACCTCTGGGGCATGAACAAGCGCGTCGTCGAGGCATCAAAGGCCGACGCCGCCGCTGCCGAAGCAATGTTAGATTCTCAGCGACTGGGTGTGGCCACAGAAGTCGCGCGCCAGTTTTTCCTGCTGCGCGGCTTGGATTCGCAACAAGATATCCTTGAAAACACTCTCAAAAGTAGAAAAGTCTCACTCGAGATCCAACAATCGAAAAATGCAGCTGGCCTTGCAGATGGACTCGGCACAAGTCGCGCTATCACCGAAGTTGATCTAGCAGAAAATGACCTCTCAATCGCTATCCGCCAACGCGGCGCCACCGAACACGCCCTCGCAGTTCTCTGCGCCACAGTGCCCTCGGCATTCAATATCTCACACCAAACATTGGACGGGGCACTACCAAAAATCCAGCCAAGTCTGCCAGTTGAGGTTCTCAATCGTCGTCCGGATGTTAGATCTGCCGAACAAGACCTCCGAGCAGCCAACGCCCGCATCGGGGTGGCAGAGGCGGCATTTTATCCAAGTTTCAGTCTCAGCACCGGCGGCGGTTTCGAATCGATCAATCTATCAAACCTCCTCAACTGGGAAAATCGCGTGCTTTCTCTCGCAGGGAGTGTTGCTCAGCCAATCATCGATGGCGGATTGAATAAGTCGAACTATCGAGCAGCTCTTAGTCGCTTCCAGGAATCTTTGTCCACGTATCGCCAAGTTTTACTCATCGCTTTACGCGAGGTTGAAGATGCACTTTTGGATGTCAATGGGCAGGCAAAATCTCGTGTGGCACTAGAGCGTGCGTGCGCCAGTTCACAAGACACTCTTAATCTAACACAAGAACGTTACGACAAAGGTCTAACCAGCTACTTCGAGGTCGTGGATGCCGAACGCCAACTTCTACAAATCCAACTCAGTCTGAGCCAACTCATCGCAGATCAACACGTCACTATCGCGGTCCTCGTGAAGGCACTTGGCGGTGGATGGAGCGGGAAATAATCTAACGGCCGATGAATCAATCGATTTCCATATTCTGTCGCGTCTATTGGGTTCTTGCTGGCGTGGTTCTTTTAGCGTCACCGCTTGCCGCCGCGGCGCTAAAAGTCGCGGTATTGCATCCTTTACTCGGAGATCTCGCAAGGCATGTGGGTGGTGACCAAGTGGAAGTGATTGACCTCATCGGCCCGAATACCGACCCACACCGCTTCGAACCGAAACCGGAAAACCTTAAGCGTGCAGAGGATGTGCAACTTTATCTGGTAGCAGGAATGGGACTTGAAAGCTACCTTCCCAAACTAAAAGCCATCATTTCCAACAATGCTACGATAATCGAAGTCGGAGCCACCCTACCCGCACTCAAAGGCACTTGCAGCCATGAAGGCCACGATCACAACCATGAAGATAAACACGAAATCGATCCACATTGGTGGCAATCCATTGATCAATTTCGTCGAGCAACTTCTGTTGTCGCAGAGGCATTCATCGCAGAATCTCCGGCGAACGCTGATACGTTCAGAAAGAATGCAGACATTTACCGCACCGAGTTAGACGCACTCGAGCGTTGGTGCAAAAAAGAAATCCTGAAAATCCCACGCGGAAACCGCCACCTCGCTACAGCTCACGCAGCATTCAATTATTTTTGTGCCGAATTTGGATTCGTACCCCACCCCGTCCAAGGGATTAACCAAGAACAAATGCCAAACGCGAAAGAACTCGCTAAGCTGATCAACGATTTAAAAATGAATCAGATTGCTGCGATATTTCCGGAAAAAGAATCCAATCCTAAAATCTTAAAAACTCTAACCACCGACACCGGGATCCACCTCGGAGAACCCTTGATCGCCGATGGCACCGGAGGCTTAAGTTATACCGACATGATGCGCTACAACGT
>VFJU01000204.1 GCA_009885905.1 Verrucomicrobiota bacterium | reverse complement strand
CCGGATGCGGCGCGGAGCTCTTTCCTGCGGTCCGGCCGACCTCAAAACGGTAGGGCTGACCCGCCGCGGTCCGCCCACTTGTCGCCATCGGCGTGAATGGTTACGGCACGCAGAAGAAAATTCCCGAAGAAATCGCATTCCATCACACCTCACCCTCAGGGCCAAAGTCGGCCGACCACGGCGGGTCAGCCCTACCGGATGTGGCGCAGAAATGCCATCCTTGCGCTCATTTTGAATTCTGGTGGGCGAGACGCCCACCCTCCTTGAATTACATCGGCAGCAGCAGATCGTGCCGCACTCCGGTCAATCTTTCACACGGCGATCCTGTGGGATAATTCCAAGCTTGAGCTCTTTTCGAGAAGGATCAGCCTGCCCCGTAATCAAGACCAATTTCCGTAAGTTCGGGTCGTGCTCCCAAACCGCGGAATAAAGAATCGTATTTGGATCCGCCTCCGAAGAAAATTGTATCCCAATATTACGAGCCTCACCCGCGAGGACAACGTCGATCGGCTTGAGTTGTGCCGGAATCGCCTTGGTCGAATTTTCATAGCGAATCACTAACGGCTTTTCGGTCGTGTTAATGAACCGCAGAGAGCCCCACAGAAAATCACCGCTGTCATCTTCAATGACAATCGTTCGCATACCCGACGGATGATCCGGACTCTCAAGGATCAATACCAACGGCGATTTCATCGCGGGCGGCACAACGATTTCCACCGCGGAGGGCTTCCCATTTGGCCTCTCGCGATCCAGCGCCACCAAGGCTAGCGGTTTCGCACCGAATTTGCAGGCGTATGCTTTTGTGCGTTTCCTTACGTTGATATCGACCAACGTTGTAAGCTTGCTGCCATCCTGCAGGCCGATTTTTCGCTCTGCGATTTCCTCACTCAAAGGCAGGAACCGAATCGACGCGGCATGAGCGATGGCGCTGAGCGAAAAAGTTGTTAGTAAGAAAGTGACAAAGACCGCAGAGAACCCACGGCTTCTGAATTTAATTTGTGGAATGGTGATCATCATTTGAGGAAATACCTAGTGGGTTGGATTGAACTTTAGTTTGAGCAGACACCAGTGAACGCTGCTAAGTTAGACATGATTACATCGTGAGGTTTCACATCACATCTTGAACCAAAAACGCTACCTATTTGATAAATGCAAGATTATGCAAAATCTGGTTGCTTTGCGAGGGGTATTTCGAAATTGTTTAAGCGATTACGTTTGTAGTAACTAAAGCCCAATCACAACGAATACATTGTCACTGGGCCGACTCATGGTCTGAAACTCAACCACCCAAACCGATCACCCACTCACCACCATGTGGCAGCTTTTTAAGGAATTTTTCATGTTTCTACGCCAAGAAAAAAAGTGGTGGTTGGCTCCGCTGGTCATCATCCTCCTACTGTTGGCGGCAGTGATTGTTTTCACGGGGGGCTCAGTGCTCGCCCCGCTGATGTATCCGTTTTTATAGTTCTGATCACGTGCGGCACATTCTCGGCATCTCTGCGTATTATCACGACTCTGCAGCGGCGCTGCTAAGCGACGGTAAAATCATCGCTGCGGCCCAGGAAGAGCGCTTCAGCCGTAAAAAAAATGATGAGCGTTTTCCTCACCACGCCGTCGCGTTTTGTCTCAAGCAATCATTTCTAACTGAATCAGATCTGGACGCCGTGGTGTTTTATGACAAGCCCATCATCAAGTTCACTCGTCTGCTAGAGTCTTACTTGGCAGTCGCTCCGAGCGGATGGTTAACTTTTCCTCGGATACTGCCATCGTGGTTAGGGGAGAAACTCAATTTACCTAACACTCTCCGCTACGAGATACCTAGGCTGCCGGATCATCGTCCAATTCTTTTCACAGAGCATCATCAAGCCCACGCGGCGAGCGCATTTTTCCCATCCCCCTTTGAAGAGGCCGCTGTGTTAACCGTAGACGGAGTCGGGGAATGGGCCACCACCACGATCGGCGAGGGACGGGGCAACGAATTGGATATTCTTGAGGAACTAAAATTCCCCCACTCACTCGGCCTGCTTTACTCTGCGTTTACCGCTTACTGCGGCTTTCGAATCAACTCCGGCGAGTACAAAATGATGGGCTTGGCACCCTACGGCGAACCTAGATTTGTGAAAGCCATTTACGATCACCTCGTCGACGTCAAGGACGACGGCTCTCTGCAGTTAAATCTCGAATACTTCGATTTTCTCCGTGGCTTGCGGATGACCAACTCAAAATTTAACACCCTCTTTGGTGGTCCGCCTCGCCAACCAGAAACGCGAGTTGAACAACGGCACATGGACGTCGCCCGCTCGATTCAAACGGTGACGGAGGAAATCATGTTGCGACTCGCACGCCACGCACGCGAAGTGACTGGCAAAAAAAACTTATGCATGGCAGGTGGCGTGGCGCTCAACTGTGTGGCCAACGGAAGAATCCTACGCGAAAAAATCTTCGAACACATCTGGATCCAACCCGCGGCGGGAGATGCCGGAGGAGCACTCGGTGCTGCTCTAGCAGTCTGGCACATGCACAAGAATCATCCTCAACCTCGCACCACCATGCAACCAGATGCGATGCAGGGCGGATTTCTCGGACCAGAGTTTTCGGACGACGAAATTGAAACCGTGCTAAAAAGTCATCAGGCGGTTTATCGCAAGTTAGATAGAGAATCTCTCTTGGACGAAGTGGCGACATTGCTAGCCAACGAACGGATCGTGGGTTGGGTGCAAGGGCGCATGGAGTTCGGTCCTCGGGCCCTCGGACATCGGTCGATTTTGGGAGACCCACGCTCACCGCACATGCAGTCAGCGCTTAATTTAAAGGTAAAGTTCCGCGAATCCTTCCGCCCCTTTGCTCCGGCAGTCCTGCGGGAACGCGCTGCAGAGTTCTTCGAACTAGATGAAGAGTCTCCCTATATGTTGCTCGTCGCGCCCATCCATCCTTCTCAACGGTTAGAAACGTCACCCACAGCCACGGGGCTCGAACGTCTCAAACAACTGCGCTCTCGTTTACCGGCAATCACCCACGTAGACGATTCGGCACGCGTCCAGACGGTCACCGCAGAGCAAAACCCACTCTTCTATGCCATCATCAAGCGCTTCGAAGCAAAAACCGGATGCCCCGTGTTGATGAATACCTCGTTTAACGTCCGTGGTGAACCCGTCGTTTGCAGCCCAGACGATGCCTATCGTTGCTTTGTTAACACGGAGATTGATTTTCTTGCGATTGGTAATTTTCTATTAGAACGCACCCGCCAGCCCCATCTCGGCGTGAAACCATCTTTCCACCCCGTTCCTGACTAACCACGATGCTACGTCTCAAAGAAAAACCGCTAGAATGGGTTAAGTTCACCGCAGTGATCGGCCTAGCGCTCAATGGGGTACTCTATTTACTCTGGCGTAATAAATTAGTGAGCGAGAGAGTGTGCTGGGTAGCCGTTGGTCTAGCGCTTGCGTTCATCGCCACCGCCATGATCCGCCCGCACTGGTTCCGTGGTTTCTACCGTGGTGGAATGACTTTCAGTTTCCATATTGGTCAAGTCATCGGCAAAGTGATTTTGATTTTTTTCTTCCTCATTATCGTCACTCCTATGGGTCTCCTACTGCGCCTGATGGGCAAGGATTTACTGCAACTCAAAAGGACCCCACAAAAAACCACCTACTGGCAAAAGGCGAGAAACCAACGCAATTTTGACCAAATGTTTTAGCTATTCAGTGGCTAGAAACTCGAGGATCACCTTCTCGGCAGCCGCTGCCGCAGCGGGAACCAAAGCGTGCTGCATGTGAAAGCCGTGCGGCATTTTTTCACCTATATGAAGTTGCACCGCAACTCCTAACATTTTAGCTCGTTCAGCAAATTGAACCCCGTCATCACGTAGCGTATCTTCTCCACCAACGATGACGAGAGTGGATGGCAGGCTAGAGAGATCGCCGTGGGCGGGACTGGCGTATGGGTCAGTCCAGAGCTCATGACTGGGTGCGTAAAGCGCACGTTGAAACGCGAGAAGTTCTAGGCCGTTGTATGGGTGATCTTTTCCCGAAACTTGCATCGAGAGAAATTTTTCTAACTGAAGATCAAGCACGCCACAATTAAGCATGAGTTTCTCAGGTAAAAACCACCCCTTGTCGCGACAAAAGAACCAAAGCGCGGCAGCCAAATTCGCCCCAGCGGAATCTCCACCCACAGTGATTTGACCAGAGAAAATATCTTTAATGGCTTGGAAAACACCCACGCAGTCGTGAAGCGCGCAAGGATACCTCTGCTCTGGAGCTAACCGATAGTGCACGGCGATCACCGTTTGCCCAGACAACGCGGCCATGCGTTTTGCCCAGCCCAAATGCTT
>VFJU01000278.1 GCA_009885905.1 Verrucomicrobiota bacterium | reverse complement strand
TGCGCTAAGGTAGCGCTCAACCGCTGGGTGGCGCCGTTGCCTGAGACGTGCAGCACCTTGTTGTCTCCGATGGTGAGTGGAGCTGATGTCAATGCGGTGGCGACGCTTGTTTCACCAATTTGGAAAAGCGCCGAAGTTGCTGTTGGCGCACCTGCCGGGGAGGTCCATGCACCGGCACTAAGAATGCCATTGAGCTTCATCCCAAAGGTCGTATTCTTGATCTGGCGAGTAGTGACCTGTGCCGCCGACGGGGAGTTAAGCGTCAGGGTATTTGCATCCACTGCACCAGTCATTGTGAGCGCGGTATTTGCTCTAAAGTTCACCGTGGGGCTTATTGCTCCGGCTGCGGTCAGTGACGTTGGAGTGGTGGCGCTGATCGCTGAAACAGTCCCCGCGGTACTTGTTGCGTAAGCAACAGCGGTTCCGCTTCCACTGGTGGCCCATGGTCCTAGGATGCCCGACGCATCATTGGTGATCGTGCCCAAGGTACCCAAGAAACTTGTGAAACTCACGGCACCGCCGCTCTTGCTAAAAGTGCCGGCGACATCCAAGGTCTTGCCGGTAGCCGTGGACCAAGATTGACCACCTTTTAGTGTTAGGCCACTGCCGATGGTCAGGTTCTGGGTGGCGGTGCTCAGGTCGATGCCAGAGGTGCCGACAGTGATTGTGTTTCCTGCTCCAAAAGTCACGGCCCCTGCAGGATCAGTGATTTTGACACCCGCAAAACTCAGGTCCGCGCCGACGAGCGTGCTGTTGGCTGCGGTGACGGTGGCGTCCCATTGGGCGATGTCGTTGGTTCCAGGAACTACGGATCCACTCCAACTGGTGGCTAAGTTGAGATCGTTCGTATTGTCCGCCTTGGATAGAGTGGCAGCATTTGCGGTGAACTGGATCAATGCCAGAGAAGCAAGAGCTGCTGCTGGGACCGAGAGGATGCGGGTATTTTTTGGTTTCATGGATGTAGTGTTAGAGGATGGATTTTATCGATGGAGGAAACGCCTAGTGGCGTGATGTTTAATATTGACGCTTTGACATAAGCACCGAGTTCAGTGCGATCGCAAGAATCGTTGTGATTGTATTCTTAAAATACACCTTGCTTGGTTTACGTGGTCGAGTCAGACCGATCGGCGCCTCGTTAGAGTCTGTCCTGGGACAAAGACTGGCAGTAATTTACGGGGGATTACCTTCACGCCACCGCTCTCAATCATCGTGGAAAGTAACCGCGCAACCGTGCGTCCGAAACGCAGCCAGTCAAAATTGTAGCGAGTGATTTCTGGGACACTACGTTCGAGGCAGGGCTCGTGATCGCGGACCACTAACGAGACATCCTCGGGGATGCGGAGATTCATTTCCTTCAGGATACCGATGACAGGAAGTGCTTGAACGGCCTCCGTCACCAAAATGAGTGTGGGGGGGCTTTCTTGCGCCATGGCGGCATGGATCGCGCTGCGTAAAACATCTAATGACACGTCGTCATGGATGATGGTGAGTTGTGCGGTGCGGCCATCCTTCGGGGTGAACTGCCTGAGCCCGTGCAGGGTGTTTTGTGAGCTTGCGGCGACCACGTCGAACGTGATGTAGGCGATGTGGTGATGACCTAAGCGAGTGGCCTCCGCCGCCAAGTGGTGGCCAAGTGCCGAGTAGTCGAGTGCCACGGATGGGAGGTTTATTCCCTCATGGCATGGGCCTAACACGACGCAATGCAGGTGGCTTTTTTGGAACCAACGTTGGATTTCCGGTGATGCACGGTGAAGAATCCATCCCGTGGTGTCCGATCCCGCCGTGATGCGTGCGAGCTGTGGCGTTGGATCGCGAACCCAGAGGTTTTTGTGCTGGTAAACTTCTAATTTGCGGTCGCGGATGAGCAGCGCCTTGCGAATTTCGTCGGCGATGATGCGTGTGTTCCATGCGTGTTCGAGAGGGGGAAATTCAGTGATCCACTCCACGCCACCGCCGATTTGAGTAAGGGTGGGGGATTGCCTGGCCTGAGCGATCGCTGTCCGCTGTCCGCGACCTCCTGAGGTGATCCAGCCTTGCACGACCAGCTCGACAAGTGCCTTGCGCAACGTCACTCGACTGATTCCTAACTCTTTGCGCAACGTTTCTTCTCCGGGTAAGAAATCTTTCCAGCGTCGAGTAATGATGAGGTCGCGCATCAGATCGACCGTCTGGTCAACCATGGATGGTCGGCTCGGTAATCGTTGAACTTCTAGCGACTGGGTGGGGTCAGTTATCGCTTGAGAAAGTTTTGGCTGGATGGGTGCAAGCATGTGATAGCGCATCAGTCTGCGCGGCGGGCGCTGCAAACCGATAGACTATCATCCTAGCCACGAATGTCGCAGCCGTTCGACTCCTAATGTAAATGTATTTTAAAAATACAATAGAGCATCAAGATGCCGATTTTTAATCTTTGCGACGCTCTACAAATGTCTGACCGGGTATCAAGACAGGTAAGAGTTTGCGATGGGTCGTCGACTTCCGCACGCCGCCCTCGATATTGTCGCAGAGCATCTTGGCAACGTAGCGACCGAAGCGCTGCCAATCGAACGTGTAGCGAGTGAACTCGGGCACGCTGCGGCTTAAGAACGGCTCGTGATCGCGAACCACGATCGAAACGTCACGGGGAATTTGGAGATTCATCTCGGCGAGAATGCCCATCACAGGCATCGCGTGGTCGGCTTCTGTTACGACGAATAGCGTCGGGGGGTCTTCATCTGCCATCAACTGAGTGATAGATTTACGAAGGTGTGCCACCGTTGTGTCATCCTCTATCAGCGTCACTTTTCCCTTGCGACCGTCTCTCGGAGCCAATTGCCTGAGTCCCTCGATCGTGCTTAAAGAACTCGCTACGGTCGAGTCGTAGACGATGTAAGCAAGATGCCAGTGCCCCAGTCGCGTTGCCTCTGCGGCGATGTGGCGGCCGAGCACCAGGTCGTCCACCTCCACGGATGGCAGCTTGATGCCCTCGTGACAGGGACCGAGCACCACGCAAGGGATATGGTGCTGCATTTGGAACCACTCTTGGATTTCTCGTGAGGCGCGGTAGAGTACCCAGCCGACAGTGTTAGAATCGTTGCAGAGTTGTGCCAAGCGGCTTGAGGGATCACCGCGCCACAAGCTCGCGCGGTGATAAAATTCCAGCCTCAGGTCATGGCTGAGCAGGGATTTTCGAATATCATCTAGAATCACCCGAGTGCTTAGCGCGAGATCTATTTTAGGAAACGGACTGATGCACTTCACTCCTCCACGCTGCACGGGTGTGCTGGATTCCGCGCTGGGGCGGGGGATGATCGAGTGGCGTTTTCCGCGGCCCCCGATGATGATCCAGCCTTGTTCTGCAAGGGCAGCGAGTGCCTTACGAAGCGTCACACGACTGATGCCAAATTGCGTGCCAAGTGCATCTTCACCTGGCAGGAAATCGGTCCAGCGTTGGCTTGTGATGAGTTGTTTGACCATGTCGGTGGTTTGATCCACCAAGGAAACTCTCGCCGGCAAGGAATGCCGGCGTGGATGGGTTTCGGGATCGAAAGCGGCGTCGTCCATGGTTAAATCAAAAAAACGGTGACTAATTTGTCACCTAGAAAGTAAATAAGCACTTGGGATTCCAAATATCGAGTTACTTTTTATCTATCAGCTATTCATCCATTAGAAATTAATTTTGTAAGATTTTTTTGGCTTCGTCGTTTGTGAAATAACATACATCGGTCGCTGATCCGGACCCGCTTAGATTATTTTAAAAATCCGTCACATGATTTATCGCCACTCTACCCGCAGCTTCACGACCTTGATTTTCATTGTTCTGACGCTGGCGACCAGCATCGTCCTCGCGGGTGAAACGCCACGCCCAGAGCATCCGCGGCCAGATCTTTACCGAGAGAACTGGTTGACGCTTAACGGACAATGGCAATTCGAAATCGATAAAAAAGGGGACGGCGATTCTCGGGGTCTGACACATGGTACCGACTTGGCTGCGAGAATCATCGTTCCATTTTGTCCTGAGAGCCAGTTGTCCGGGATCGGCTTGGGAAATACTCAGAAATTCAAAGAGGTGTGGTATCGCCGCATGTTCAAGTTACCAGAGACACTGCAAGGGAAGCGCGTTCGGATTCATTTCGGGGCGGTAGATTATAATGCGTGGATCTACATCAACGGGCAGCAGGCGGGCAGTCATGTGGGCGGAAATGCGGCATTTAGCGTTGAGATCACGCAATTTCTCAAAGCGGGTGAAAACGAAGTGGTGGTAAAAGTGATAGACGATATGGAGTCGGGTTTGCAAGCGTTAGGCAAGCAGTCTGTCGACCAGAGCGAAGGGTGTTTTTATACAAGAACCACCGGCATTTGGCAATCCGTGTGGTTGGAAGCGGTCGGTTCGTCCTTCGTGGAAACTATTTCGGTGACGCCAGATCCTGATCGTTCGCGGGTGTTGGTCGATGCTAAGATCAACGGAGCGGATAAAAATCTAACGCTTAAAGTTGAGGCGTTTCTTGACGGGCGGATAGTCGGATCTGATACCAGCAGCGGCGGTTGGGAAAACCATCTGGTGGTGAACCTCAGCGAGAAGAAACTTTGGCAACCTGGGTCGCCTGTTCTCTACGATTTGAAATTCACGCTGAGCAGTGGATCAGAAAAAATGGATGAGTTAAAAAGTTATTTCGGCCTGCGAAAAATCGCGATCGATGGACGGAAGATTCTTCTCAACGACCAACCGGTTTTTCAGCGCTTGATTCTGGATCAGGGGTTTTACCCCGAAGGTCTCTGGACCGCTCCGACGGATGATGCGTTGAAGAAAGACATCGAGATGGCGATGGCTTGTGGCTACAACGGTGCTCGTCTCCATCAGAAAGTTTTTGAGCCTCGTTTCCTCTACTGGGCGGATCGACTTGGCTACATGGTCTGGGGTGAATATCCTA
>VFJU01000394.1 GCA_009885905.1 Verrucomicrobiota bacterium | reverse complement strand
TTGAACGGTGCCAGAGAATTCGTGTGGAATTCCTCTAGACTGGCGTCGTAGCTAACGTGGCGTGATTCATTTCCCAGCCCGTCGCCGCCAGTTTCATCCAGACCGGTTTCAAGCTAGGCCATCACTCGCCACAATATTCACCAACCACCACTAAGTTTAAGGCGTTTCCTTGGAGGTAAGTCTAGCTCGTTCTAAATCAAGGCTGCTTACTTACCTTGAGCCGAGCAAAAAACATGGGCGGTCCTTGGTCTACCAGCACCAGCGTAGCAAGCTCGGTACTGCCCGCAATGGTAACCGAAGACTCAACGCCGTTAGCCAACTGCCAGTGAGTGAGGTCTGCACTCGTCTCGACGGAATACGTTACCCCCGACAGCAATCGATCCCGCTGCCTTCTGTAAGTGAACATGATGTATCCTGGGGTGGATGACTTGCTCAACACTGGCTCGGTCGATACTCCAATAACGCGAGGATTGCCTGCTAGAGCAAATTCTAGCAGGTTAGATTTCCCATCGCCGTCTGGATCAGCGGCGTCTCCAGAAACCGATTCGGTGCTGAGTTCTTCTAAGGTGAAGTACCGGTACCTCCAAGTCATCAAAGTCTCCACACCGGCAGGTTGCTCGTAGATGACATCCGCAAATTCTGGGTGGTCGATAAATGGATTCCGATTGTGCTGGAATTGATCGTAGATGATTTGATTTCGCCGCCTCTCCCACTGGCTTGGTGGGTGTTTGCGGTTCCAGAGTAGCAAGGTGCTTTTTCTGCCCATCTGGGGTGGGTTAGTGATCGTCGACAAAGGTGGCGACTCTACCAGTTCCAAATTCAGCGTGTTAGGCTCGGTGCCGTCGTAGCGGGTCGCCATGTAAAGACACGCGCGGGCCACCCAGCCCTTGTCGATGTCTGGTGGCTCCCAAGTGGATGAGGTGGCGTGAGCAAGGGGCGACTGAAAGACGGGTGCGATATTTCCACCCACATCAAAGTAAGAATTGCTCCGCGAAGAATTGACCGATGGATTTGCGGCACGGAGGTGATGCAGGTCTGAGAAGTCTGGGCCACTATCGGGTTGTCCAATGCCGCGAGAGTCTGGCCAAACATGCTCCCGGTTCCATGTGACACCGGAGTCCCAGACGCCACTTCTGGATTCGCCAGACCACCCGCTAGAGTAAACCAACAAGATGTTAGTCACTGCACTGGGTGTGCTTGGCGGGAAATTCCAATCGCGGTCTGTCAACGCAAGGTCTTGCCGGAGTGGGTCGTAGGCGCGGACACTATGCCCGTCCACGATCTTTCTCAGTGCCGTGTCCAATGACGAGCCAACGAGTCCTACCGCCGGGCCGTAGTAACTCGTGGGCGGTGAGAATTCATCCGCACGAGCCAAGCCAGCCACTAGGACGAGCAAGATGTAGCGGAAAGTGAAAACCATGCCCGTGGGTGTCATGTACAGAAGCTGAATGCAACAAGTAGCGACTTGCTCTCTTCGCACTCCACGCGGCGACTGCAATCCCTCCGAGCAGGAGGTGGAGTCGCTGATTCCCCGGGAACTCCTGAAGATGGCGAGGAAATGGAAACGCCACCCAGATCAAGTCCTCCAGTGAGGTGAGCTAGATTTTTGGACCACCACGGCGAGCGCCAAAACTTGCCAAGCTCTGGGCAAACCCTCGACGCTGGGACAAGAACTCAAAGAGCAAAGGATACGGGCGGACTCACGGATCTCCAAAAAGCCATTCAGCGACTCACTCGGCGCATCCGGGCCCTAGCCCTAGCCCTAGCCCACCTCGCCCATGCCTCCGAGAGAAAAATTACAGGAGACAGAAACAATCAGTAATATTGTTGCTGCCACAAGTTACCACTTGAATTCAAGCTTTTGACTGGTCCGCCGCGATGATGGTACGACCGAGCGTGCTGGGGGTAAGGTTCGGGACAATGTAAATATCTCTAGCAGTTTTCTGGGGGGACGACTTCAAATCGCGCTACTTTCAGATGTGTATCCTGCGGGCCGACCAGCGGAGCATCCTTTTGGTTGCCAACAACAAAACAAAGCGCGAAAAATAACCGAAAAAATAGGGCGTCGTTAGGACATCCCGGAGAGATCAAATAGCATCAACTCATTGAAAATAAGAGTGGTGGAGCGTAGCGGATTCGAACCGCTGACCCCTTGCATGCCATGCAAGTGCTCTACCAACTGAGCTAACGCCCCTTACGGGTGGGCGGAGGTTTACCGATGTGGGTCGACTGGGGCAAGAGGATTTTAAGGAAATATCGAGTCGCGCATTGCGCCAAGTAGAATGACACCGGGGAGGGGGTGAAAAATCGGCTTTAGTCGGTCGTTGCGCCAGAAAGAATGACACCCAGATGCAAACGATATCTGGCATCATGAGTCAAAAGAGTAAAACCGAATATTTAGAGAGCTGCCGAGCGCGGTATCCGAACCGAAATCGAGCAGGGCGAAGCGCGATGATTGATGAAGTCAGCGACGTACTGGGCTGGAATCGCAAGCACGCGATCAAGGCCCTCAACGGCAAGGTCAGCCTTGGTCAAAAGGCTAGAAGACGAGGTTCCAAGGCAACCTACTCCGAGGAAGAAACGGCTGTCATCGT
>VFJU01000110.1 GCA_009885905.1 Verrucomicrobiota bacterium | reverse complement strand
TAGGTGGAGCCCGGAGGCGCTTGAATGTCGGCAACGACAATACTGCTTAAGGCTGCTAAGGTGGTAGCAATTGCGAGGAATTTTTTCATGCTGGGGAAATGCTAAAGGAACTGATTCGGACTTGGCAACGGATTTTTCTAAATTCGTGATTATTCGCTTTGGTTGGTCGGTCGGGTTGCTGTGTCGGTGGCCCTGTGAATTGGGTTGGAACCCGACAATACGAAATACGACCCTTGGAGGGCCCGACTTGCTTGCTCGCAGATGAATCTCTGCAATCCCGTCTTGAATTGCAGCAAACGGCGTGCATCCTCGCCGCCCGCCCATGGCAGGACTCATTTTTCAAGCACTTCCAGGATTCCGCGACTTCACGCCCCGTGAATGCGCGGTCCGAAATTATTTGTTCGAGACTTGGCGTGGGGTCGCACGGCGCTGCGGGTACGTCGAGTATGAAACTCCCATTTTGGAAGACACCGGACTCTATTTGAAAAAGTCGGGTGGCGAGTTGTCCTCGCAACTTTTCCGTTTCGAGGATCAGGGCGGGCGGGATGTGACGCTGCGTCCGGAAGTCACCGCTTCGTTGGCGCGGATCGTCGCACAGCATCAGCGGGATTTTCCCAAGCCGCTCAAGTGGTTCGAGATCGGCCAGTGTTTCCGTTATGAAAAACCGCAAAAGGGTAGGGGACGCGAGTTCCACCAATTCAACGTCGACATTCTCGGTGAGGGTGGCCCCGCTGCGGACGCGGAGTTGATCTCGTTGGCGATTGAAACGATGCTCTCGTTCGGCTTTGTCGTCGGTGATTTTGTGGTGCGCGTGTCCGACCGCGCAGCATGGATTGACTTCGCTGCTGCAAACGGAATCCCCGATGAACGTGTCCCGGAATTTCTTGGCATTATCGATAAAATCGAACGTGAGAAGCCTGAGGTGCTCGTGCAAAAACTCGCGACGTTTTCTCTAACGCCTGTTAGCGTTCGTGGCTTCATCGCTGATCCTGCAAATGCATCATCTGCTTACCTTGCGATTCACGAAGATCTAGCTGCGCGTGGATTCACTGATTTTATTGAGCTGGATCTCTCGATTGTCCGTGGCTTGGCTTATTATACAGGTGTGGTTTTCGAGGTGTTTGATGCAAAGAAATCGATGCGAGCCGTCGCGGGTGGTGGGCGTTATGATACTTTGATTTCTAACATATCAGATGGTGCGGTGGACATGCCTGCCACTGGATTCGCCATGGGCGATTACGTGATCCGCAATCTCATTGAGGAAACGACCCACGCCGCGATGCAGATGGAAGTCTGGCTCCAACGCCACGCCGCGGCGTGCGATGTTTATGTGGTGGTGGCTGACGAATCCAAGCGGGCGGAATCGCTGCGTTTGGTCACTGATTTACGTCGTGCGGGAATTTCTGCGGATCTTCCGATGGGCGGCCCCAAGGTGGCCAAGCAATTCCAGAATGCTGAGAAATCATCGGCCCGTTTCGCCTTGGTCGTCGGCGCAGAGTATCCCTTGCTCAAGCTTAAGATTCTTGCCAGTCGCACTGAAGAGTCTGGCGATGCTGGATCCGTCGTGGAGTGGCTAACAGCCCGTCTCCTCCAACCTGATGGCCCATTGCTGGCATAAAAAATCATCGCAAAAGGTCAACAGGCTAATTTCATCATTAAAATTTTTCTAACATGCGTACTCATCATTGCAACGAACTCCGTGATTCCCACATCGACCAAACCGTCACGCTCATCGGCTGGGTGAATTCCGCTCGCGACCATGGTGGAGTTATTTTCATCGATCTGCGTGACCGTGAAGGACTGACCCAGTGCGTCTTCCACCCTGAGGAAAACCCGCAGGTCTCCACGCTTTCGCACACCTTGCGTGAAGAAGATGTTGTGCAGGTTACGGGTAGAGTTTCCAAGCGCTTGGAAGGTTCGCAAAATGATAAGATCGCTACTGGTTCGATCGAGATCGTCGCGCAGGAACTTAAAATTGTGAATAAGGCGGATGTCTTGCCGTTCCAGCTTGATAAGGATCTTTCTAACGAAGACTTGCGGATGAAGTATCGCTATCTCGATCTTCGTCGTCCTCGCATGAGCAAAAATATCAGGCAGCGCAGCGTGATTACATCCGCCGCGAGACGGTATCTCGATGATGCGGGATTCTATGAAATCGAGACGCCGATCCTCTCGAATCCGACGCCCGAGGGTGCTCGCGATTTCCTTGTGCCATCGCGCCTTAACCCAGGCAGATTCTACGCTTTGCCACAGGCGCCGCAGCAATACAAACAACTGCTAATGGTTGCGGGGATGGAAAAGTATTTTCAGATTGCCCGCTGTTTCCGCGATGAAGATCTGCGAGCCGACCGTCAACCGGAGTTTACCCAGATCGACATCGAGGCGAGTTTCGTCACGCAGGATGACATCATCCACTTGGTAGAGGGGCTGTTAGGGTCGATGTTTAAAGCGGGCTTGGGCATCGAGGTACCCGCAAGTTTTCCTCGCATGACATACAAGGATGCGATGGATATTTACGGATCCGACAAGCCCGACACGCGATACGGCATGGAAATCACCGATCTGGGCGACGTTTTTGCGTCCACTGAGTTCAAGATTTTCCGCAGCATTCTTGATGGTAGCGGCGTAGTCCGTGCGATCAATGCCAAGGGCTTCGCGACCATCACGACTGGGCAGATGAACCGTCTAAACGAGATCGCGGTGCAAGCGGGTTTACCGGTGAAAAATCTCGCCTTCATCAAGCTGGAAAATGGCGAATATAAAAGTCCCCTTTGGAAAATATTTACCGACCTTGAAAAGGCAGCTGTCGTTTCCAAACTTGATTTAGCGGATGGAGATATTGTGTTTTTCGCAGCGGGTTCGCGTGAAAGTGTTAGTACAATTCTCGGTCGCGTTCGCTGTGAAGCGGCAGTCATGATGGAGCTCAATAAAGACTCCACGAAGTTCAATTTTCTTTGGGTCGTAGATTTCCCATTGTTAGCGCATGATGAGGAAACGGGTCACTGGGCGGCAGTGCATCATCCGTTCACTCGGCCCCATCCGGAGGACATCGCACTCTTGGAAGCGGGTGACTTTGCCAATGTCCGTGCGGTGGCCTATGACGTCGTGCTCAACGGTTACGAACTTGGTGGCGGCTCGATCCGGATTCACGAAAAAGATCTTCAAGCGCAAATGTTTAGTGTGTTAGGTGTTGGACCGGATGAGCAGCAGATCAAGTTTGGGCACATTCTTGACGCCTTTCGCTTTGGTGCACCCCCGCACGGTGGATTGGCTTTAGGCTTGGATCGCATTGCAATGTTAGTTGCCGGCGAGGAAAGCATCCGAGAGGTGATCGCGTTTCCAAAAAATAATAAAGGCGCAGATCTCATGGCGCACAGTCCATGTCAGATCGAGCATAAATTGCTGCGCGAGGTCTACGTCCAATCCACCTACAAGGATCCGAAACTTACCCCAGTGGAGAAGGCGTGATTCTGCAAAGGTATCGCCGGCGGTCGATCGCATGGAAATCTCAATTTTTCTCCTAGCTCGCGGAGAATTCCCATTTATGTTTGTTTCGTGATGAGTTGCATGGAGATTCCGACACTCATTCTCAATTTATCAGCGTATTCCCCATGAATTTGACACTTAAAGTATGGCGCCAGTCGGGTCCCAACGCCAAAGGTAAAATCGAGACGTACGACGCGAAGGGCATTCCTTTGGAAGCTTCGTTTCTCGAAATGCTCGATATCGTTAATGACCGCTTGATCCTCGCCGGTGTCGAGCCGATCCACTTCGAGCACGACTGCCGCGAGGGCATTTGCGGTTCATGTTCATTGACCATCAATGGCGTTCCTCACAGCAAAGAGCGCGCGACCGCAACCTGCCAGGTGCATATGCGAAAATTCAAAGAGGATGACACCATCTGGATCGAGCCGTTTCGTGCCAATGCATTTCCACTCATCCGCGACTTGATCGTCGACCGTTCTGCCTTCGATCGGATCATCGCAGCGGGCGGCTACATCGACATCCGCACTGGCTCTGCGGTTGAAGCTAACACCATTCCGATTTCCAAAGTTGACGCGGATTCTGCCTTCGATGCAGCGGCGTGCATCGGTTGTGGGGCATGTGTAGCGGCTTGTAAAAATGCATCCGCCATGTTGTTTGTCGCCGCCAAGGTTTCTCATCTAGGCCATCTTCCACAAGGGCAGCCTGAGCGTCAAAAGCGCGTGCTAGCGATGGTTAAGCAGATGGATTCTGAGGGGTTTGGTAGCTGCACCAACCAATACGAGTGCGAAGCCGCATGTCCCAAGGAAATCAGCGTTGAACACATCGCCAGGATGAATCGAGATTACAGCAAGGCCGTTTTAGTCGAGCAGTTCAGTTGATCATATTTGTTAGTAAAACGATAGAATAGAAATTGAAAGTGCGACCATCCACCTCATTTTATCAATCCCATGATTCCGATTCGTTCGATATTTTTGCTAGTTTTTTCGCTCACGCTGGTCGCGTGTTCTCAAGAAAATAAACACAAGCCCGTGATGGAAACTCGTACAGAAATCCCTGCCGATCCCACTTCAAAAGTGGTGAAGACCGATGATGAATGGAAAAAGACTCTCAGCCCCGAGCAATATCGGATCTTGCGTGAGTCAGGCACGGAGCGGGCGAATGGACAGGTCTATCAGGAGTTCAAACATCAAGGGGAGGGGACGTATCATTGTGCGGGATGCAACGCATTGCTCTTTTCCTCCAAAGAGAAATTCGACTCAGGTTGTGGATGGCCATCATTCTATGATCCGGCGAAGGCTGAAAATGTGATTCTCAAGAAAGATATCTCGATGGGGATGTCTCGTACCGAAGTGATTTGCGCGAAATGCGGCGGACATCTTGGGCACGTCTTCGAGGGGGAGGGATACAAAAATCCCACGGATCAGCGTTACTGCATCAACGGTGGTGGCTTGATCTACGTGCCCGCCAAGAAGGTGACTACCGCACCCACTGAGGTTGAGTCTACGCCGCCTAAATGAAGGTAATAAATATCTAGCGGTTTTACCGAACTTAATTGTTAGTAAATTACACCACCAGATGAGCGCCTCTCGATGGACGTGACGCAAAGATCTGAGGCTTGAATCCTGTGCGTTTTTCATACTCGTCCGCAAGTGTTGCGGCGATGTCTGCGGCCTTGTTTGTTTCACAAAGCGTGACGGTGGATCCGCCGAAACCTCCGCCAGTCATTCGGGAACCGATCACCCCTCCATTCCGTCCGATTTTATCGGCAATCTCCACGAGAATATCGAGCTCTTCGCAAGAGACCTCGAAGTCATCACGCAATGAATGATGACTCGCCGCCATCAGCGCGCCTAGGGTCTCGAAATCGTTGTTTGTAAGCGCTGTGGCAGCACGGATTGTTCGAGAAATCTCGCTTACAACGTGGCGTGCACGACGGTTGACCGGGTCACCGAGTTTTTCCCAACTCGCCTCGACGTCCGCAGTGCTCACGTCACGCCATGAATCCTTGCCGATGATGGCGAGCCCATCTTCGGTGTGTTTACGGCGGATGGCATAGCCGCCATCAGACAGCTCGTGGTGCACCATCGTGTTAGAAATCAACACAGTGAGATCTGGAT
>VFJU01000032.1 GCA_009885905.1 Verrucomicrobiota bacterium | reverse complement strand
CCGTCAAACAGCAGCTCGAATACCTCCGCGCCATCCAAACCACCGAGTTCTGGGAAGGCATCGACCTCGCCGCACTGGAAGACCTCCGCATCCGCCTGCGCGGTCTCGTTCAATTCATCGACAAATCCAAGCGCAAGATCGTTTACACCAACTTCAAAGATGAGATCACGGGTGTCCGTGAAGACGCAGCCGTGTATATGCTCAAGATGACCGGCGGCCAATACGCCAAGAAGGTCGAGGAATACCTTCGCAATCATCAGGATGAGATCGCTATCCAACGCCTCCGCAACAACCAACCACTCACCCTCACCGATCTCCAGTCCTTGGAAAAAACTCTACTCAGCATCGGAGAGGACGAAGGTCAGCGCCTTCTCACCAGTATGCTTCAAATGCAGGAGATGCCCACGTTGGCGCACCTGGTGCGGCGCATCGTCGGCATGGACCGCAGCGCCGCCAAGGCCGCCTTCGCTATCTTCCTCGCAGACCGCAGCCTCAACGCCCAACAAATGCGCTTTGTCGAGCTCGTCATCGACCAGCTCACCGCCCGCGGATTCATGGAGTCCTCCGCGCTCTACGAGCAACCCTTCAGCAGCCTCCACGCCGATGGTCCGGAGGGACTCTTCGCAGGCAGCGCCAAGATTATCGACGGCCTCTTCCTCACGCTGGAAGGAACCCTGCCGAGCGTGATGGAGGCATAAGGCCAACGCCAAGAACCTATTCGTCCGGCAGGAGAACCGGGGGCATTTCAAAACCACCCTCAGAAACTTGGTCGTGCAGCAAAGTGTCTACGGATTGTGTCTATGGTCCACATCCGAGAAAGGCGAAAGCCGCTTAACTCCTTAGAGCTAAACGGCTTTCATTGGTTGCGGGAGTAGGATTTGAACCTACGACCTTCAGGTTATGAGCCTGACGAGCTACCTGGCTGCTCCATCCCGCGATTTGAACCATACGCCTTGCGGCGTGGGGCGGAATCATTAGGAGCGGAGAGCAGGGCTTGCAAGGGAAATTTTGCCTTTCTCGGAAGTTCGTGCCCATCATCTGGTGCGATGCTCTGCAACCTTTCCAACACCTATCTTTCCGCCAGTGCCTGGGGTGTGAGGGCGACGCTGCACCGAGCACGGGCAGAGCAATACACATTGGCAACGAGAAAACGAAGAGATCGTGGCCTACCCCATCCGATCGAAGACTTTCTGTTTCAGTACTACCCCTACCCCTTTGCGCTACTGGAACTGTGGCAACCTGGATGCGGCACGATGTTAGAATGGGAAAAAACACAAGAATCCCCCACCCCACCCGGATTTTCCACACGTTATTATTCTTGGGCAGATGGCTACGTCTTCGCCGATCCAAGAAATCTAACAACCAAGGAAATCGATCGCTTGAGTTGGATCTCCGAACTACTAACAGCCACGAAAGACCGCACATCAAACTTCGCGTGTCATGGTCTGCATGAGTGGGCGATGGTTTACCGCGGAAAGAACGTGCGGCATGAAAAGATCACACCGCTGCGCTTGCCTCAGGCTGAGATTGACGCGTTGGTCGAGTCACGAACGATTTGTTGCTCGCACCACGATGCGTTCCGTTTTTTCGCAGGTGAGGCGCGGCCGATGAATCACTTGCAGCCGACGTTAGACCGGCGGATCGAGTTGGAGCAGCCTGGCTGCGTTCATGCCAATATGGATTTGTATAAATGGGCTGCCAAGGCGATGCCATGGATCAGCTCAGATTTATTGTTAGACTGCTTTGAACTAGCGTTAGAGCTACGAGATCTAGACATGCGGGCGAGTCCCTACGATCTCGCCGCCTGGGGAAGAGAGCCGGTTTATATTGAGACCGCAGAGGGTCGGCGAGTTTATGAAACCGAGCAGCGGCGTCTAGCAGCCAAAGCGGGACCGCTAAGGGAGAGGCTGATCGCGGGCCTAAAAAGGATTGAGATATGACGTACCAAACCAGGCCCACCGCAAATTTCCTGCTGATTTCTTCGCCTGTTGAAAAATAGGTCTTCCTCTTTCATCTGGCACCTTTCACACCTTTCTCACACCATGTGGCGCATCCTGTTTATTATTTCTGTCATCCCCATCGCCGCGGCACTCATCGCCCGTTGGTTTTTCGGGGTTCGCGTGCTTGCTCAAGAAGGAGAGCGCCTATGCCGGTGCGATCTAGCAACATGGATGCCGGCTCCGGACGATGCCGCAGTGATCCACCGAGCCGATGGCACCGCCGCCGAGTTTGGCCATCAACTCCGTCTCAAGGCACTCGACGGGTGGCGAAGCCAGGACCCTAAGGCTGTCGCGGCGAGAGAAAATGCCCGCCGCTTTGGTATGGCCGTTCCGCCACTCTGTGGGATCGTCGCGGTGTTTGCGGTGTTCGTTGCGAAAATCCCGGTTATGGGTGGAATTGCAGTTTTACTTGGTGCCACCGCATTGTCTGCGGCGATTGGAATTCTATCACTTCCTAACGAACTGGCTGCGATCCACCGTGCTGCAAAAAAAATCCGTGAAGCCAAAAGCTTCCCTAAGCGAGATGATGAAGACGCCGTCATTCGCTGTGCCGTCGCGCAAGCGTGGAAACAAACTTTACCGCCCATTCTCAGCCTACTCCACCGTTGATCAAGCCAGCGGTGCAGCGTGTGATTCATCGATAATTCTCAGATGATCCTAACAAAAAACGGTGACCCACAGATGGGGCCACCGTTGATGAATCTAGCAAAAAAATCTCTAACGATCAATGAAGCACTTTGAGCTTCTTGATGCCAAAGACCGCGTCATCGCCAAGCTCTTCTTCGATGCGAAGAAGTTGGTTGTACTTTGCGATACGGTCCGAGCGGCTCATCGAGCCGGTTTTGATTTGTCCACAGTTGGTCGCCACGGCGAGATCCGCGATGGTGCTGTCCTCGGTTTCACCCGAACGGTGACTGAGGACTGAGGTGTAGCCGTTTTCCTTGGCGAGCTCTACGGCATCAAATGTCTCGGTGAGTGTTCCGATTTGGTTCACCTTCACGAGAATTGAATTTGCCACACCCATTTTGATTCCCTTGCTGAGGAAATCGACGTTAGTGACGAAAAGATCGTCGCCGACCAATTGAGTGGTCTTGCCGAGTTTGTCGGTGATGATCTTCCAACCGTCCCAGTCGTTTTCGCCGCAACCATCTTCGATTGAAATAATCGGATAGTTTTTCTGGAGGCCTGCGTAATAGGCGACCAATTCCTCGGCGCTTTTCACTGACTTGTCCGACTTTTTGAAGACGTAGGCATTTTGTTTCGCATCGAAAAACTCTGACGCCGCGACGTCCAACGCGATAGCGATGTCGTCACCGAGCTTGTATCCTGCGAGTTCGATTGCCTTCGCGATGACGCCGAGCGCATCTTCCGCGCCGTCGAGTTTTGGTGCGAAGCCGCCCTCGTCTCCCACTGCGGTGGAGAGGCCGCGGTCGTGGAGAACTTTCTTAAGTGCGTGGAAAACCTCGGCACCGTAGCGGAGCGCCTCGCGGAATGTCGGCGCACCGACAGGCACGATCATGAATTCTTGGAAGTCAATCGGCGCGTCCGAGTGAGCGCCGCCGTTGATGATGTTCATCATTGGCACGGGCAGCACCTTTGCGTTAGGACCGCCGAGGTACTTGTAAAGCGGCAGACCTAGTTGGGAAGCTGCAGCCTTGGCGACCGCCATCGAAACGCCGAGAATCGCGTTTGCACCGAGGTTCTTCTTGGTGGACGTGCCGTCTAGGGCGATCATCGTGGCATCGATCGATGCTTGTTCGGTCGCGCAATAGCCAAGGAGTCCTGGTGCAAGAATTGCATTCACATTTTCCACGGCTTTCAGTACGCCTTTTCCGCCGTAGCGGGCCTTGTCGCCGTCGCGGAGTTCCACCGCTTCGTTCTCACCGGTGGAGGCACCGGATGGGACAGCTGCGCGACCGATGGCACCGCCTTCGAGATGCACGTCGACTTCGACAGTAGGATTTCCCCGGGAATCAATCACTTCGCGACCGCGAATTTCAACAATGGTAGTATAGTCCATATTCAGTTCTGTTATTTAATTTGGCAGGGTTTTAAAATTTACGGATGGAATGGCTTGATCGAGATGATCGTCAGAGTGGCCATCAATTCAGTTACCTCGTCGCGGATCTCGACAGTTTCGTTAGGCACGCGCCCCACGAGAGCCTTACCAACTTCTGATAGATATGAAACCGTTTTGGTTTCTGGTTCGGAGTCCCAAGCACCGAGCACCGTCATGATGCTTTCCCGGCCAGACGCATCCGTTAGAGTGACAATCGTACCGATGTTCACCTTGCTCGCGTCTGAGCCTTTAAAATCTGTGCCGCGGGCGTTAGAAATTTCCTTATCCAGCGCATTCCTGCGGTGAGCGAGGTATTTTTCTAAATCCTTGGCGGATTTGTATTCAAAGTTTTCACGAAGGTCGCCGTAGGATCGGGCGATTTTCACGTCATTGAGATTTTGTGGGATTTTATTACGGATCAGATCGTCAAGTTCGGCCTTTTTCTTTTCGAGGCTTTCCCATGAGACGAGTAAAATTTCGTCGGGACGTTTGGCATTGATGCCGTTCACGAGTTCTACCGTTTCCGGACGGGCCTTGATGATGCGGGCCATGAGGGATTTCTTTTCGAGTTCACCGAAGACTGGGCAGTCGAGAAGGCGGCGGCCGAAATTCCGCGTCTCGTTGATGTCCATGATGGCGACGAGGTCGGTCAGCAGCGTCTTGTCATCGCCCAACAATGATTGGAGGCGCGAAGTCTTACGCGGGCCATCTGATAGATGATCGTTCTCGAGGAGGTTGAGCACCGAGGCCCCGACATCCGCGCTAAAGATCTCGCTTGCGGGACCCTTGCGCTCACGGCAGACCCAGATCAAAGCGTCTGGGCCCATGGCGCGCCGAGCGATCGCCGAGCGAAGGTGGGTGACCAGCGCGGGCATCGAATTACGTTCTTGGAGAATACGGGCGATTTCCGTGACACCACGAGCACCGACACGGTCAAAAACTTGCACAATTTTGCCAACCCATTCTTCGCCGAAAGCATTAGGAAATGCTTCGTAGACTGCACGTTGGCGACCGGACGGCAGCGTTCCAGCCTCTTCTGCTAGGCGGGTAGGTTCTGCCGAGAGTAGTAAATCCGAGAGGCGTACCGCGGATGGATCAAGCTCTAGCAGTTTGGAAGATCCGATCACTTCATCGCGAGCGGCCACAAGTTGGAGCGCCTGACCGAGTTGAACGCGGGCGGCTTTTTTTGCACCTTCATCGATGTCGTTGAGCAACCGCTTGAGGGCGTCCGTATCATTTTCGAATGCACCGATGTCCGCAGCGATAGCCTCCAGTGCGCGGATCATGCCCTTGATGTCGCGGGCCGCTTCAAAATCCGCGACCAAGGCCTGCGCAGGGCTGCGGTCACCGACACGCAGCACGAGTAGATCAGTGCGTTTTTGCGGGACCGTGGCGAGTCGGCTTTCGCGGAGAGCTTTCTTGGTGGAGTCCCACCATTTTTTGAAATTAGCCTCTGGGATGACTGTGCCTGAGAGTTCTTTTTCCAGAGCGTCTCCGGTTAGGCTGCCTCCGTGGCTTTCGAGCAGGTGAACCACAAGTGCCAGTGGGTCGGTCTTGACCAAGCCACGAAGTTCCTCAATTTGTTCGATTTTTTTTGCCCTGAAGTCATCACCCGCGATCCACTCGGTTTTCTGGAATGCGAACTGCAATTCCATGCTCTGACCGGCAGATTTTTCGAAGTCGATGGTGACTTTTTTATTGGGAAGATCCCAATCGATCACCTTTCCGGCACCGAATGATTTATGAATACAAAAATTTCCGGGAGCCAATTGAGAAAGGCGCTCACCGACCGGTTTAGGAATTCGACCCGCTTCAACCAGTTTCGCCACGTCAGGATGCATATGGCGCAAGATGCAAAGCCGAGGTTAAAAACGCAAGGTATTCCAATGACAAATCTGCTATTGGGTCAATTTGACGGCAAAACGCCCACGGGCGGCACCACGCGAGGCCTCGGTTGGCGCAGCGGCACCATTTGCCCAGAGAGCGCTTGGTCCAGTGTCCGGCAGAGAACTTGAACTTTCATCCGCCACTTTTCAGGGACTTTTTTGAGTGAATCTTCGCCGCTCACCTTTTCCTCGAAAATGACCTCGCCCTTTGGCCCCGCGAGGTTGATTTGAAAAAACTCTCCATCGCGCCGGACGACCGCACGACCTTCGTCACTGGAAAAACTGGCAGATTTGTCTGCCACATCGACCATCCGCATCGGTCCTGGGCAGACACCGGGCAGCACTAGGGAGTCGAGCATCTCAGGCGGAAACGAATTGGTCGTCGCCGGTGCCTTTCCCAGCGTCAATTTCACCTCGAGTGGCTTGCCCTCACGGAATCCCGCGAGCACCACCTCGTCACCCGGCTTGGAAATACGCAGCAACACGGCCAGTTGCGCCTCGTTGACCAACCACTGGTCGTTCAATTTCCAGATCAAATCAAATTCAAGCAACCCCGCCGTCTCGGCTGGGCCTCCCGCATCGATGGATTTCACCACGAATCCAATCCCCGGCGGCAATGACGGCACATGCTTGGTCACCGTTAAATCCGGCTTTGTCACCCGCAAACCAAGCCACGAAACCGACGGCTTCGGTTGCGGTAACGGGGAGACTGCGGGTTCTCCCGCAGACCCTAAAACCTGCATCATCCAGAAGGCAACGATGATGCTTGATTTCATGTTAGAAAGATGTGACCGGAGTGAACAAAAACTCATCACGCCTTGCAGAAATTTGAACGACCATTCCAGATTGCTGATCCCTAACATTATTTTCTTCCACCGCGCTCAATCGCAATGCATGCATGGCGGAACCATCAAAATTTTCATGCTGGCCCTCGTCCGTGACTGATTCAATTCTATCAGATCCACTCACCAAGACAAAGTCAGGTGAGGCTGGTGCGCTGGCGATTGTATCCGACTTAGGAGTGACCCGCTGAAATGCGGCCACGGCTAACAGCCCAGCCACCGCTGCCGCGATTCCACCGCCGAGAAGCCAGCGTGGCACGGTTTTTTCGCTGGGACTTGACGCGCCATTTTCCGCGAGAGGGGCCGCCAGTTCATCGAGCATCGTGTCGATGTCATGCTGACAATCTTGGCTCAATGCCGGCGGCATCAAGCGGGCTAGAATGGTTTCGATGGGGTCAAGCGCTTGCATGGCGGTCCTCCTTGATGCGGCGCAACTCGTGTGCCAGTTGTTCCAATGCGTAGCGATATCTCGAGGCAGCTGTGTTAGGCGACACCGCGAGAGTTTCCGAAATTTGTGAAAATGTTAGACCACCCCAGAACTTCATGACCACCACCTCACGGAGTTTTTGGCTGAGATTTTGCACCGCCTCTCTTAGAATCAAAGCCTCTTCGTCCTCCTCTAACAGGGGGTCGAGCCAGACGTCTTTGAAGTCGTTGAGGTAAATCACCGACTCCTCGCGTTTGCGGCGACGGGACTCGGTGCGGTGATGGTTGAGACCACCGAAGCGGATGGTGGAAAAAACCAGTGGCAGGTCGGGGGTGCGGTGACCTTTTTCCGCTTGGTGATGCCACATTTTCAGAACGGCGTCCTGCACAAGATCCTCGGCGTCTTGGCGAGAATTACACCATCCACGCGCAAAAAGAAGCAAGCGGGGACCGTTCTCGGCCAGCCACTTTTTCCATTCATTTGCGGGAGAATCCATCGTTCAATTGAATCAATACCCCTCGGCGGATAGTTTGTCTATGAATTCGACCCATTCGGTCTCCGGGTCGCCAATTTTTTAATCGAGAAAGCGAATCTTGCCGGGTACAGGCGTCCGACCCATGGCCATTTCCGCGTGTTGTTCGTCCGTGCAGGCCGAGTTGATCGGCGCGTCTGGAGCTACGTCGTTGGCTTCAAAGTAGCCATTTTCAAGCATCCATTTTTCGACTTCCTCGCCGGAAATATCAGGCAGCATGTGACCGTCGATTTCCACACAAGGCGAGAGTTGCTGACCGCTGCGCTGCTCCATTTCCC
Source organism: Verrucomicrobiota bacterium (assembly GCA_009885905.1). Taxonomy (GTDB): domain Bacteria; phylum Verrucomicrobiota; class Verrucomicrobiia; order Verrucomicrobiales; family Akkermansiaceae; genus Luteolibacter. Next base: position 700 of record VFJU01000032.1, on the reverse strand, counting down.
AGCGAAATGCTGGGTTTTTAATGATGTCCTTCTCTTCGAAAGGTAGTTCGTATTTCCGCATGATGGCGCGGATGCCTTCGCTCCAGCCACAAAAAGTTTTGAGGTAGGCGGTGATTTTCGGGGATGAGGTAGTTTCTGACATTGCTTAACTTGGTTATGAGTAAATTACTCAGAAAATCAAAATCCGCAAGCTTTGCGAAAAATCCACGGCATTCGCCTTAGTGCCTCATGCACGAAGGCTTCCCCGCTCACTTCTTCAGGCCGGCAACCGTGCGACCCATGAATAGCGGCGCCACATGATCGCGAATGAATTCCATTTTCACGTTGTCGAAGTGGCGGCCGTAGTCGCCGTCTTTCTCCAACTCCGCGGTCCATGGGATGGTGACGAGCTTACTGGCGTACAGCTTGCGGGTCTCAGCGCTGGCTGATTTCGGCATAACGAATCCAGTGATGCCAGCACCCGGATCGCCAAATTTGCGGTCGGCGGTTCCGGAGAACGGCATTAGAAATCCGAGCATCCGATCGTGGGTCGATGTATAAATGTAAACGCGGCCCTTCACGCGTTTGAGCGCACGGGTCAAATCATAGTCGCGGCTGATCGAGGTCCCCAAGAGCACGACCTCATCGATCTGCACCGATTCCGGTAGATTCTCGAGGGCGAAAATCGCGACGGCAGTCCCAGCGGAAAAGCCAAGAATGT